>JAICJK010000062.1 GCA_025928415.1 Solirubrobacteraceae bacterium
CCCGACGCGGGCGGCGAGGCGTTCGCCCGCTGGCTCGACGGAGGCTGAGCGCCGCCCGCGCCGGCGGCCCGGCTCAGCGCGCGCCGGCCTGACGCAGCCGGTCGCCGGCGCTCCGGGCGCCGGGCCGGCGGCAGCCGCCGTGCCCGTCGCTGCCGAACGCGCAGAAGTGCTCGACGACCTCGCAGCCCGCCAGCTTGAAGGCGCCGCTCATCCGCACCCGGACGGTGTCCCGGCCGGCGCCGCAGTCGATCGTGCCCTTGCCGTAGAACGCCCAGACGTGGTCGTTGCCCGCGCCGGCCCGCACGGTCGTCCGGCCGTGGCTGGGGTAGATCCAGTCGTTGCCGGCGCCGCCGCTGAGCACGTCGCGCTGACGGGTCGAGTTGCCATGCGGGTCCCAGTCGCCCCAGATGACGTCGCTGCCCGCGCCGCCCGCGATCCGGTCGGAGCCGTGGTGGCCCATGAGCTCGTCGCTCGCCGGGCCGCCGGTCCAGCGGTGGGCGCGCGCGTCGAGGACCTTCCAGACGACGCCGCTGATCGCGGGCCAGCCCTTGTGGCTGACCTTGTCGCCGCCGCCCGCGGTGTGGCGCCCGTTGCCGGGCCCGCAACGCTCGCCGGCGCGCGCCGCGGCGCACGGGTCCGGGGACGAGGCGAGCGCGACGGCGCTCGCGCCCAGGCCGGCGGCCAGCGCGGCCGCGGCGAGTCCTGCGCTGATCTTCCTGCCGAGCATCGTTCCCCTGTCGTCGGCCACTGACGGCGAGCGGGGCAGCATGACGGCGCGCGCGGCGCGTCGCGCCACGGGCAGCCGAACCTTTTCCCCCGCGGCGCTCCGGATCGCGGAGGATGCGCCGTCCGGTCAACTTCTGGAGGAGATGTCCGTTGCGAACGCCCCGCCGCCGCGCGCCCCTGGTCGCGCTGCTCACCGCCCTGACCCTGCTCGCCGCGCCGGCCGCGGCCGCGCTGGCCGCCGACAGCTACGTCGCGCTCGGCGACTCCTACTCCTCGGGGACGGGGACGCGGACCTACTTCGACACGACGTGCCAGCGCTCGTACGCCGCCTATCCCGAGCTCGTCGCCAAGGACCGCCCGAACACGACGCTGTCGATGCAGGCGTGCAGCGGCGCCAAGACCGGCGACGTGCTGGCCAAGCAGGTGCAGGCCCTGACCGCGACGACGCGGTTCGTGACGATCACGATCGGCGGCAACGACGCCGGCTTCTCGAGCGTCATCACCGAGTGCGCCAAGCCGGCCTGGCTGTCGAACTGCGCGGGCAAGGTCTCCACCGCCCAGACCTACATCCGCAACACGCTGCCCGGCAAGCTCGACTCCGTCTACTCGCAGATCTCCACCCGCGCGCCGTCGGCGACGGTGCTCGTGCTCAGCTACCCGCGGCTGTTCAACGGCGAGGACTGCAACGCGGCGACCTGGTTCTCGCCCGACGACGAGACGCGCCTGAACGCGACGGCCGACCTGCTCCGCGACGTCACCAAGACCCGCGCCGCCGCCCACGGGTTCGTCTTCCGGGACGCGATCCCGCCCTTCATCGGCCACGCGGTCTGCGGCTCGCCGGAGTGGCTCAACGGCCTGTCCAACCCGATCGGCGAGAGCTACCACCCGAACACGACCGGCCACAAGCTGGGCTACGAGCCGCTGGTCCGCAGCGTCTTCGGGTAGGCCGGAACCGCCGCCTCAGCCGTCGTCGAGCAGGTTCTGCAGCGGACCGAGCAGACGGCGGCTGCGGCGCGAGACGCCGGGCAGCGCGAGCAGGCCGTGCGTCGGCGGCCGGCCCGCCGCCCGGCGCTCGAGCTGCTCGCGGGCGATCGGGATCCAGTGCTCGTCGACGAGCGTCCGCGGGTCGAGCGCCGCGACCTGCTCGAGCGGCAGCTCGAGGTGCTCGGCCCACAGGCGCTCGCGCGTCCGGCGCACCAGGCCGGCGTCGTCGGTGACGACGTTCATCTCGGTGTCGTTGAGCAGCGAGTGCGCGTTGAGGTTGGCGCTGCCGATCGTCATCCAGCGGTCGTCGACGATGCCGACCTTGGCGTGGACGTAGAGCGGGTCGTCGCGGTCGCCGGTGCGGCTGCGCAGCGTCGCGGCCAGCAGCCGCCCGCGCCCGTCGTCCGCGTCGGCCAGGACGCCGAGCTGGCCCTGGGTGTCGTCCTGCCCGTTGTTGGCCTTGGCGGGCAGCAGGACGATGAGCCGGAAGGCGTCGTCCGGCGGGTGACGGAGCTTGCCGGCGAGGATCGAGACGATCAGCGGCGCCCACAGGAACTGGTTCTCGAGGTAGACGAGCTCCCGCGCGGAGGACAGCGCGCGGGTGTACGCCTCGAGGATCCGGAAGTCGCCGCGGGGCACGTGGCGGTACATGTCCTCCGCGACCGTGCGGACGACCTGCACGGTGCTCGGCCCCGCCGGCGGAGGGTCGGTCACCCCCAGCCGCTCGCCGGCGATCTCCTCCCAGCGCATCGCGAAGTGCCGGGCGACGTCGCCCACCGCCGGGCCGCGCAGCCGCGTGGCGACGTCGTGCCAGCCCAGCCGCCGCCGCGCGGGGTGCGCGGGCACGTCGAAGCGGTCACCGCCGTAGTCCGTGAGGTCGATGCCGCCGACGAAGGCGATCTCGTCGTCGATCACCAGCGTCTTCTCGTGGTGGCAGTGGAACGGGTGCTCCCGGGGGTCGCGCTCGCAGTGGATGCGGGTGCCGCGGACGAGGTCGGCGACGCCGTCCTCGACCTCGCCGCGCGTGGGGTGGAAGGCGGGGACGGGCGCGCCGGCCCACACGACGACGCGGACGTCGAGGCGCTCGGCCAGCTCGGCCAGCAGCGCCCCGAGCACGACCGGGCGCTCGCCGCGCACGAGCTCGAAGTGGGCGGCCAGGTGCCAGCCCGTGAGGTGGACGTGGGAGCGCGCGCCCTGCAGGGCCTCCGCGATCGCGGGCAGCGCCTCGGCGCCGTCGATCAGGACGTCGAGCTGCGTCCCCGCGCGCGGCGGCGGGTCGCCCGCCGCCCACGCGGGCCCCGGCGGCGGGTCGTAGGCCCGCTGCCAGCCCAGGCGCCGCAGCCGCCGGCGGTGATGGCGCTCCACCGCGCGCTCGATCGCGTCGCCGAGCAGGGCATCGGCGCGGGCAACGGCGTTCGGCGGCATGTCATCAAGCGTTCCCCGAGCGGGCCGCGGCGACGCCCGCGCGCCGCCCCCGCCGCTGCCGCGCTGCTCAGCGCCCGTCCCTCAGCACCTGGATCCCGCCCGTCGTCCCCAGGTAGGCGGTGCCGTCGCGGGCCAGCGCGATCCCCGCGTAGTTGTTGTTGAACGGCAGCCCGTTGCCGGCGTAGCGCTTGAACGCCGTGCGGCCCGTGTGGGCGTCGATCGCCGTCCAGAACCACGGCTGCGAGCCGTTCGGGTCGGGGTCGCGCGTGTAGGTGTAGATCAGCCCGGTCTTCGTCGACAGCTTGGGGACCACCGACGGCGCGCGCTCGGTGATGTTCGTCCAGCGCAGCCGGCAGCCCCGGCCGCCGCGGTCGACGTCCACGCGCGCGAAGCCCGGCTGCGTGAGCGCCCCGCTCGAAGGCCCGAACGGGTCCTGATAGCCGTAGTTGTTCTCGACGAACAGCATCCGGCCGGCGGTGAGCAGCGTGTTCTCGGTCGCGCCGGCGCCCTTGGCGAAGACCGGCACCTGGCAGACGACCCGGCGCTGCGCGCGCCGCAGCCGGCGCGCGGTGCGGTAGACGACCACGTTCATCGGGTCCGCGTTGTCGGTGATCGCGACGTAGCCGCCGTCCATGACCGTCGGGGTCGTGCCCGAGCCGGCATCGACCTGGCTGGGCTTGTGGATGCCGGAGTTGCGGTAGCCGGCCTTCCAGTCGATGCGCGGCCGGCCGTCGGCGCCCGCGCTGAAGCGGTACATGCGCTTGTCGGAGACGATGTAGACGGCCCCGCGGCCGACGGCGAAGGAGTTCTCGACCTCCTCGCCGAGGCGCAGCACCCGGATGCGCCGCGTCCGGGGGTCGAGCACGCCCACCGTCCCGTGCTGCTTGGAGACGAACCAGATCCGCCCGCGGAAGTCGGGCAGCGCGGAGGTGATGCCCTCGGTCGTGGGCACCGCGCCGGTCAGGTCGTAGTCCGCGGTCTTGACGAGCCGCGTGCCGTCCGCCGACTCCGACAGGACGAAGAGGTGGTTGGTCTTCGTCGCGCTCCAGATGCGGTCGTGCGGATCGAGGAAGAAGTAGCCGCCGCCGGTGAAGTTCTGGAACGGCTGGGTGCCGGGCAGCGCGGGGGCGTCGGGCAGCGTGTAGGAGGCCACGACCTGCAGCGTGCGCGGGTCGATCACGCGCGCCTCGGGCGGCGCGATGATCGACGGGCACACGCTGACCAGCCGGCCGCGGCGGTCGAAGGTCAGCGAGCCGCACAGCGACGGCGGCAGGCTGCCGGAGGACGCCTGCGAGCCCCGCCCGAGCGGGCCGGCGAAGGGGTAGGCGTCGGTCATCCACGTGTCGTTGTGGATGTTCGAGAACGGATCGCGCGTCAGGAACGGGTTCTGCGGCGGGTGCGAGGCGGGGAGCGGGTGGGCGGTGGCCGGGCCGCCGAGGCTCTCCGGCAGGGACGTCGCGGGCCCCGGCGCGATCGGCGCGCCGGCGGCGGCGGGGACGAGCAGCGCGCCGACGAGGAGGGGGAGGGCGAGCGCGCCGGTCCGGCGGCGTCCGCGAGCGGAGAGGGGCATGGCCCATTCCTACCGATCGGGGAGCCCCGCCGCCAGGGGACAGCGCCGACGCACCGCGAGCCGGTGTGGGGCCGGATGTTTAGAGTGGCCGCAGTGCGGGGCACATCGGAGGGTTCTCGACTGTCGCCGTGGGGGCGGCTCGTGGCCATCTCGGCGACGGTCGTCGTCGGCTGCCTGCTCGCGATCGCGGCCTGGGGCCTCGCGACCCGCAAGCAGCGCATCACGACGTACGCCGTGGAGGGCACGCTGAGCCGCGTGTCGCTCGACCTCGCCGACGCCGACGTCACCGTCGCCCGCGGCCCCCGGCCCACCACGGTGACCGTGCGGCGCGACGATCGGTCGGCCTTCGGGCACGCGATCATGGCCTCGCGCGAGCTGTCCGGCCGCGTCCTGCGGATCCGCTCGCGCTGCCCGGAGACCGTCCTGCACGCCTGCTCGGCGCACTACCGGATCGAGGTGCCCGACAACGTCCCCGTCGACGTGAGCACCGGCGCCGGCGGCGTGACCCTGCGCGGCTACCGCGGCCGCGCGCGGCTGGCCACGCGCGGCGGCGACATCGACGTGCGCGGCTTCTGCGGCTTCCTGCTGCAGGCCAGCGCCCAGAGCGGCGACGTGGACGCCCGGACGGCGTGCGCCCCGGAGCAGCTCACGCTGCGCTCGAGCTCGGGCTCCGTGCGCGCGGAGGTCCCGCCCGGGCGCTACCAGCTCGACGCGGAGAGCGCCTCCGGCCACCGGGTCGTGCGCGGCGTGACGGCCGCCACCGACTCGCCGTTCGCCATCCAGGCCTTCAGCAGCTCGGGCGACGTCGTCGTGGAGCGGCGGCCGTGATCGCGCAGCTCGAGCTCGACCGCCGGCTGGAGCGCGCCGGGCAGGCCGTGGGGTACCTGGCGGCCGGCCTGCCGATCGCCATCCTCGGCGTCCTGGCGGTCCTGTGCCTCGCGGTCGGCGCCGCGCTCAGCGTGGCCGGCGTCGGCCTCCCGCTGCTGCTGGCCTCCGCCGCGGCCTGCCGGCGGCTCGTGCGGCTGGACCGCCGCGCCGCCAACCACTTCCTGCACACGCAGATCCCCGCGCTGCCGGGGACGCCGCGCACCACGGGAAGCCCGTGGCGGCGGTCGCTGGAGCTGCTGTCCGACCGCACGCTGTGGCGCCTGGTCGCGGTGCTGGCGCTCAAGCCGGTGGTCGGGCTCGGGGTGCTGGTCGTGGGGCTGGCCCCGGTCGTGCTGCTCGCCGAGCTGATCTCGCTCGGGGTGCAGGGGGTCGGCGGCTTCGGCGACGTGGACTACCTCGGGCCGTGGACCTTCGGGCCCGTGGTCGGCGTGGCGCTGTGCCTGCTCGCCGTCCCGGCGGCCGTCCTGGTCGTCGCGACGCTGGAGGCGCTGCGCACGGTCATGCGCACGATCCTGCGCGCCCTGCTGGTGCCGCGCGCCGCCGCGAGCGGGCCGGTGCGCGAGTTCCTGGCCGAGAGCCTGGGCGACCACTCGGTCGCCATCGCCTACTGGCTGCCCGACCGCGACGCCTTCGTCGACGAGGTCGGCCGCCGCGTCGAGCTGCCCGACCCCGGCTCGGGCCGGACCTGGACGGCGGTCGAGCGCGACGGCCGCCCGGTCGCCGCGATCGTGCACGACGCCGCCCTCGACACGAGCCGTGAGCTCGTCCACGCGGCCGCGGCGGCGTCCTCGCTGGCCATCGACAACGAGCGCCTGAAGGCCGATCTGCGCGCCCGCCTGCAGGAGCTGCGCGTCTCCCGCCTGCGGATCGTCGAGGCGGCCGACGCCGCGCGCCGCCGCATCGAGCGCGACCTGCACGACGGCGCCCAGCAGCAGCTCGTGGCGCTCTCCCTCGAGCTGCGCCTGCTGCGCGCCCGGCTCAAGGACGCCGACGCCGTGCCGCTGGTCGACGGCATCTCCGACCGCCTGGCGACGGCCCTGGTCGAGCTGCGCGAGCTCGCGCGCGGGATCCACCCGGCGCTGCTGACCGAGCGGGGCCTCGGTCCGGCGATCGCCGGGCTGGCCGACCGCGTCCCGCTCGCCGTGGACTGCGACGTGCAGGTCGCCGAGCGCCTGCCCGCGCCCGTCGAGGCGGCGGCCTACTTCCTGGTGGCCGAGGCGCTGACGAACGTCACGAAGTACGCGCAGGCCACGCGCGTCGTGGTGGAGCTCGTCCACGAGCGCGCCCAGCTGCTGGTCCGCGTCGCCGACGACGGCGTCGGCGGGGTGGTCATCACCGCGGGCAGCGGGCTGCGCGGCCTGCAGGACCGCCTCGCCGCCGTGGACGGCACGCTGTTCATCGACTCCCCGCCCGGCGCCGGCACGCGCCTGGAGGCCCGGATCCCGTGCGCCGCGCTGCCCGGTGCCGAGGACCCGGCGGCGGTGCTGGACGAGGCGCGGGCGTGAGGCCCGCCCGCGTCGCCGGCGTCCTGGCGGCGCTGCTCGTGCTGCTGGCCGTCCTGGCCGGCTGCGGCAGCACGACCGTGGTGCGCGAGCCCCCGGTCGTGGTCACCGGCGGCGACGCGCCGGCGGTGGCCCCGGGAAGCCGGACCCGCGGAGAGGGTGATCAGGTGCGCATCGCGGTGGTCACCCACGGCCCGGCTTCCAGCCCGTTCTGGGCGATCGTCCGCAACGGGGTGGAGGCCGCCGGGCGCCAGATGGGCGCGGTCGTCACCTACCGCGCGCCCGACATCTACTCGCTCGACCGCATGTCCGAGCTCATCGACCAGGCCGTCGCCGGCCGGCCCGACGGCCTGGTGGTCTCCCTGCCCGAGGCGGGGCTCGGGCCGGCGGTCCGCCGGGCGGTCCGCGCCGGCATCCCGGTCGTGTCGATCAACTCGGGCAGCGACTTCTACAAGCGGCTGGGCGTGCTGGCCCACGTCGGCCAGCCCGAGGACCGCGCCGGCCTGGCCGCCGGGCGGCGGCTGGCGGCGGCGGGCGTGCGCCGCGCGCTGTGCATCAACCAGGAGATCGGCAACCGCGGCCTGGACGAGCGCTGCCAGGGGCTGGCCCGCGCGATGCGCGAGGCGGGCGGGAGCTCCGTCGTCATCCGGGTCGACGACCAGAGCGCGGCGACGCCGCGCCGGATCGCCGCGGCGATCCGCGCCCACGACATCGAGGGCGCGCTCGCCCTCAACGCCACGACGGGCCTGGAGACCGTCGAGGCGGCCAAGAAGGCGGGCCGCGGGAGCTTCATGCCGATCGGGACCTTCGACCTCGGCCCGGACGTGCTCAAGGCCGTCGAGCAGGGCCGGATCCGCTTCGCGGTCGACCAGCAGGCCTACCTGCAGGGCTACCTGCCGGTGGTCTTCCTCAGCGAGCGGGCGCGCTACGGGCTGTTCCCCGCCCAGGGCGACGTCATCCCCACCGGCCCGAACTTCGTGACGCGCAGGACGGCGGCCAAGGCGCTCGAGCTCAGCCGGCGCTCGATCCGCTGAGCGGCGCCTCGGCGGCGGCGGCCGGGTCGGTCGCGGCCTGGGCGGGGGCCGGGGCCGTCGCCAGGACCGCGCGCAGCGCCCCGGCGGTCTCCACGAGGGCGTCGTGGCAGGCGGGGCTCACGCCGGTCATGTTCACGAACGCGTGGATCAGCCCGGTGAAGCGGCGCAGGACGACGGGGACGCCGGCCTCGCGCAACGCCATGGCGTAGGCCTCGCCCTCGTCGCGCAGCGGGTCGAAGCCCGCGGTGACCACGACGGCCGGCGGCTGGCCGGCCAGGTCGGTCGCGAGGACCGGGGACATCCGGGCGTCCGCCGTGTCGTCGCCCGGCGTGACGTACTGCTCGGTGAACCAGTCCATCTCCGACCTGGTCAGGTAGAAGCCCTCGGCGAACATCGAGCGCGAGGGCGCCTCGTGCACCGAGTCGGTCACCGGGTAGATCAGCAGCTGCGCGGCGGGGAGCGGCCCGCCGTCGCGGGCGGCGAGCTGGCACGCGACGGTGGCCAGGTTGCCGCCCGCGCTGTCGCCGCCGATCGCGATCCGCGCCGGGTCGGCGCCGAGCTCGGAGGCGTGCTCGGCCGCCCAGCGCAGCGCCGCCATCGTGTCGTCCACCGCCGCCGGGAAGCGGTGCTCCGGCGCCAGGCGGTAGTCCACGGCGAGCACGTGCACCCCGGCGTGGCGGCACAGCATCCGGCAGACGCCGTCGTGGGAGTCCAGATCGCCGATGACGAAGCCGCCGCCGTGCAGGAAGACCAGCAGCCCGTGCGGGCCGCCCGGCTCCTCGGGCGCGTAGTGGCGCGCCGGGAGCGGGCCGGCCGGCCCAGGGATCTCCAGGTCGCGCACCGCGCCGACTCCGGCGACGCGCGCCGCCACGGCGACGGCCTGGCGCGTGGTGCGCCGGCGGGCCTCGGCCGGCGTCAGCGACTCGACCGGCGGGTCGCCGCGCTTCTCCATCAGCGCCAGCGTGAGCTGGATCTCGGGATGCAGGCGTTGCCCGTCGATCACGACCGGCGGCTTGCCCGACAGCCACACCTGCGCGCGGTGGGGCAGGCGGGCCAGGGCGCGCGCGATACGGAACTCGGCGCGCTCGCGGATGGTCAGGCGGGGGGC
>JAICJK010000262.1 GCA_025928415.1 Solirubrobacteraceae bacterium
CCAGCCCGGCGTGCCGACGACCACGAGCACCGGCTTGGCGCCCGCGGCGTTGATGCGCGCGATCGCCGCGTCGAAGGTGGCCAGGAAGTTCTGCTGGTTCTGGTCGCTCGGGGCGGGGAAGTCCGCCGGGCCGAACGGCTCGAAGTCGGACCACAGGGCAAAGATGCGGACCTGCTTGGCGCCCGTGGCCAGCGCCTCGTCGACGCGGTCCTGCGTCGGGGCGCCGGCGATGTTCACGCCGGGGGTCGCGGCGTGGGCGGCCGTGGGCGCGAGCAGCGCCGCGAGGGCGAGCGCGAGGAGGGGCAGGAGTCGGAGAAGGCGCATCGCGTCATGTGTCGGTCCGGCGCCCGGCGACGTTGAGCGCCGCAACGGATGATGTGGCGCGTTGGCACTCATGCGGTCAGGGGCCGGTCACGCGGCCGGCAGCACGCGCGGGGCCTGGGCGCGCAGCCGCTCGAGCAGCTCGGCCACCTCGTGGTCCTCCGGGGCCAGCCGCGCGGCCTGCTCGGCCGCGCCGAGCGCGTCCGACACGCGGTCGGTGCGCGCCAGGGCGTGCGCGTGGCGCGCCCAGGCGGCGGGGTCGGAGGGCTCCAGCAGCGTCGCCTGCTCGGTCGCGGTGACCTCTCCGCCCAGGTCGCCGGCGAGGTGGTGGGCGAGCGCCAGGTCGAGCAGCCCCTCGACGGTCGGGCCGAGGCGCCGCGCGTGCTCGAGCGCGGCCAGCGCGGCGGAGCGGTCCATCAGGCGCAGGCGCAGGCGCCCGATGCGCTCGAAGTTGCTCGCGTCGGACGGCGCGCGCTCGGCTGCGCGCTCGGCGGCCTCCACGGCGAGGTCGATGGCGCCCATGTCCTCGTAGATGCGCGCGGCGAAGCGGTGCGGCGTGGGGCGCTCGCGGTCCGCCCGCGCCCAGTCGCGGACCGTGCGCCCGGCGGCCGGGAGGTCGCCGGCCTGCCAGAAGGCGAGCGTCATGAGCCGCAGGACGGCGAGGTTGCCGGGCTCGGCGTCGCGCGCGAAGACCAGCCGCTTGGCCGCCAGCGGGTAGTCGCCCTCGGCCATCGCGCGCTGCGCGGCCGTGAGGAAGCGCTGCACGCGGTCGGCCCCGGGGTCCGGCTTGGAGAAGTCGACGAACTGCAGCGAGCCGGCCGGGACGGTGCGCACCCCGACCTGGAACTTGATGCGCGCCCACTGCTGGGTGTCCTCGTCGGAGCCGGTGAAGTAGATGCCCGTCACGCTGCCCACGCCCCACTCGGGGTAGGACAGGCAACGCGCGTAGCGGTGCACGACGGAGTGGTCGGGGACCCGCGAGCCGAACGGGTCGTGGCGGGCGCGGTCGGCGGCCTGCTCGCGGGAGCGCTGCTCCTCCTCGTACGCGCGGCGCCCCGCCTCGGCGCGCGCGGCGCGCGTCGCCGCCGCGCTCGCCTTGACGGCGTTGCGGCTGACGCTGCCGCCGCGCGAGGCCTCCGCGAGCCGCTCGAGCGTGTCCGCGGCCTCGTTGATCGCCTTGAGATGGCGCTCGTGCTCGTACTGGCGCCCGGGCGGGGCGAGATCCGGGTGCCAGACCTTCGCGAGGCGGCGGCGCGCGAGCTGGACGCCGCGCTGGTCGAACGGCGGCTCGAGCTCGAGGAGCAGGAGGGCCTGCTCGATGTCGAGGATCTGCGCCACGACCGACGAGGGTACCGCGGGCCCTGGCGCCGGGTTCGGCCGGGCTTGCAGGGCGCAGGCCGTTGTGGGACCGTCGGATCGTCAGCGACCACAAGGGGGACGTTATGGCTGATCGGGCCCTGTTCATCGGGTTCGGCGGGCCGGTGCGCGGCCGCGAGGAGCGGGCCGTGGAGGTCTTCACCGAGTTCGTCGACATGTTCGGGCGGATGCAGTCCGACGGGCGGATCGAGGGCATGGACGTCGCGTTGCTCGATCCCCACGGAGGTGACCTCGGCGGGTTCTTCATGGTCCACGGCAGCGAGCAGCAGTGCGCCGCGCTGACCGCGGACGAGGAGTTCCGCCGGGCGACGATCGACGCCGGTCTCATCGTGGAGAACTTCGGCGTCGTCCCGGCCATGACCGGCGAGGGAGTGGGCCGGGAGATGGCGATGTACACCGAGGCCGTCAAGAAGGTCGGCCACGGCGCGCACGCGCTCGCCGGCGCGCACAACGGCGGCTGAGCGGGCCGGTCCGGGGCGCCCCGGCGCCCCGGACGCCCCGGACGCCCCGGCGGCGTTGTCGCTACCCGGCGGCCGGCTCGCGCGCGACGTCCACGGGCACGCCGCCCGCGAGCGTCTGGTAGACGACGCAGTAGCGCTCGGTCAGGCGCAGCAGCGTGGCGACCTGCTCCTCCGTCGCGTCGCCGCGCAGGTCGAAGCGCAGCCGGATCGCGCGGAAGCCCACCGGCGCCTCGTCGCCGCCGGCGACGCCGAGCGTGCCCCGGAAGTCGAGGTCGCCCTCCGCGCGCACGGTGCCGGCGACGGGGATCTCCAGCGCGGTCGCGACGGACCGCAGGGTCACCCCGGCGCACGCGACGAGCGCCTGCAGCAGCATGTCCCCCGAGCAGGCCAGCGTGCCCGTCCCGCCGGTCGCCGGGTGCAGCCCGGCCTGGACCAGCGCGCGCCCGGTCGGCACCGAGCACGCGATCTCCTGCTCGTCGAGCTCGCCCTCGGCGCGCAGGGTGACCAGCGCGGCCTGGGGCTCGTCCCGGTAGCGCTCCTTGATCGGCGCCTGGGTGGCCTTGAGCGTCTGGCGGTCCATCCGCGGACCGTACGCCACGCGCGGTCAGCGCCGCAGCCGTCCGTCGAGCAGCGCCGCGCGGGCGGCCGCGCGGCCGGGCACGCCGTGCACCGCCCCGCCCGGGAACGCCGAGGCGCTGCACAGGTACAGGCCGCGCAGCGCCGTGCGGTAGGGCGACAGCGCCGGGACCGGGCGGAAGACGAGCTGGTCGAGCGTGTAGCTGCCGCCGCCGACGTCGCCGCCGACGAGGTTCGCGTCGCGGCGCTCCAGGTCGCCGGGGGCCAGCAGATGGCGGCCGAGGATGCGATCGCGGAAGCCGGGGGCGAAGGCCTCCACCTGCGCCTCCATGCGCTCGACCTGGCGCTCGGCCTCGGCGGCCCAGTCGACACCGGGCGGGACGTGGGTGTAGGCCCACGCGGTGTGCCGCCCTGCGGGCGCCCTTGTCGGGTCGGCGACGGACTGCTGGCCGAAGAGCAGGAACGGCCGCTCGGCCAGGCGGTGGCCGCGGCCCGCGTCGACGCTCTCGCGGATCGCCCGCGCGTCGCCGCCCACGTGCACGGTCCCGGCGCGGCGGGCGTCCGGCGCCGCCCACGGCGCCGGGCCGTCCAGCGCCCAGTCCAGCTTCACGGTCCCGGGGCCGGCGCGGAAGCGGGCCAGGCGGCGGGCGTAGCCGCCCGGCAGCGCGTGGCCGGCGAGCGCCAGCAGCGCCGCCGGGGTCGTGTCGCACAGGACCTGCCGCGTGGCCACCTCGCGGCCGCCGGCCACGCGGACGCCGCGCGCGCGGCCGTGCGCGGCGACCACGCCCTCGACGCGCGCGCCGGTGTGCAGCTCGCCGCCGAGGGAGCGCAGGTGGGCCACCAGCGCGTCGGCCAGCGCCCCCGCGCCGCCCTCCGGACTCGGCCACCCGACGGCGTGGCCCAGCAGCTGGAGGTAGACGCCGGCGATCGCGCTGCCCGCCCCGTCCGGCGGGACGTCGGAGTGCATCGCCGCGCCGTAGAGCCAGGCGGCCGAGCCCTCGTCGCGGAACAGCTCGCCGGCCAGGTCGTGCGCGGCGAGCAGCAGCAGGCGGGCGAACTCCAGCGCGCCGCCCAGCCCGAAGCGCCCGACGAGCTGCACCGGCCCCTTGACCGGCGGGAAGCCCGCGAGCATCGTGTCCCGCAGCGCGCGGAAGTGCGCCAGCCACGGCTCGGCGAAGGCCAGCCACCGCTGGCCGTCGCCCGGCGCCAGCGCGTCGAGGCTGGCGGCGGTCACCTGCAAGTCGCGCGCGAGCACGCCGCCCCGGCCGCCTTCGACGGGGTGCACCATCGCCAGCTCGGGGTGCACCCAGCGCAGGCCGTGGCGCTCCAGCGGCCAGCGCGCGAAGACCGGGGAGGCCGCCGCCGCGGGATGCACGGCGGAGAACACGTCGTGGCGGAAGCCGGGGAGCGTGAGCTCCTCGGTCCGCAGGGCGCCGCCGTGGGTCGCCGCGGCCTCGAGCACGATCACCGAGCGACCCGCCTCGGCGAGCGTGATGGCCGCCGCCAGGCCGTTGGGCCCGCTCCCGACCACGACGGCGTCGCAGCTCGGGGGCAGGGGAGGCGCGCTCATCCCGGCAGGTGTTCCGCGCAACGCCGCCGGGCTAACCCCGGGGCGCCGGCGCGAGGCTCCTATCCTGGGCGGGAATGTCCTCCCAGTACGTCTTCACGATGCACCGCCTGACGAAGCGGTTCCCCCCCGACAAGACGGTCTTCGACGACCTGACGCTGTCGTTCTTCCCCGGCGCCAAGATCGGCGTGCTCGGCTACAACGGCGCGGGCAAGTCCTCGCTGCTGAAGATCATGGC
>JAICJK010000298.1 GCA_025928415.1 Solirubrobacteraceae bacterium
GCGCCCGGCACTCCGCCCGCGGGCCCCTGGCCGCGCGGGCCGGGCGCGACGTCGGCCGGGCCCCAGAACGGCTGCGAGCCGCCCGGGACGACGAGGTGGTCGCCGGCCTTGACCGCGTTGCAGTCGCCCAGCGCCGCCTGCGTGACGTGGATGCCGTCGGCCTCGCTCCAGGCGACCGCCGAGGCGTCGGGCGCGAACGTCGGGCGGTCCCATTGCGGCGAGCCGCCCTCCTCGCGGGGGCCGGGCCCGATGAAGCAGGCCGGGACGCCGGGGGCCTGCGGCGGCTGCGCGGAGGCGACGTCGCCGGCGACCGTGCCGAGCTGCAGGAAGGGTTCGTCGGCGACGTGCAGCGGGTCGGGGTCCGCCTGCTGCCAGATCCACGCCGCCTTGCGGCCGTCGCGGCTGACGTGCAGGTCGTGGATGCCCGGGCCGAGGCTCTGGCTGCAGTCGGCCAGCCCGGCGCTGCACTGGTCGAACCACTCGGCGTTGGAGTTGCCGCCGCCGCCGACGTCGTCGTAGGAGACGACGTCGCTGTCGTTGGTCAGCAGCGTCCGGGCGCTGCCCGCCCAGCTCACCCAGCGGAAGCCGCCGTCGCTCTGCAGGCCGCCGCCGGGATCGGCGAGGTGGTCGGCGGCGGTGTAGCCGACCGCGGTCTCGGTGCCGGCGCAGACGTACGGGAAGCAGCCGTTGACGGCGGTCACGAACGTGTAGGCGACCTTGCCGCCGTCGGGGGAGACCTCGGCGTCGAGGACGGCGCCGAGGGGCGAGGCGGTCGCGAACGGCGCGTTGCGCTGATCGCCGTTCTGGGCCAGGCGGTACACCAGCGCGGGGTGCGTCCCGCGCAGCGCGACGATCGTGCCGTCGTCGGCCTGCGAGGGCCGGGCGTAGGGGTCGGCCGGGCTGCCGTCGGTGGTGACCTGGTAGCGGCCCGAGCCGTCCGGGGCGGCGAGCCAGACGTTGCCGCCGGCGATGTAGACGATGCTGCTCGCCGACGCGCTCGCGGCACCGGCGAGGCAGGCGACGGCCGCGGCGCTCGCCGCCAGCGCGGCGAGGCGCGCGCTGCGCGGGACCCTCATGCGTGGTGTCGCCGCTTGGCGCAGGTGCGGTAGTGCCGCGCGCCCTTGACGGTCCTGTGGTCGGCCAGGCGCGCCGTGATGCTCACGGTGTAGCGCCCCTTCGGCAGGCCCCTCAGGTTCACCGGGGCGGTGACGCGCTTGCCCTTGCGCGTGGCGACCGTCCTGTGGTTGACCTTCACCGTGGCGTGGGCGATCCGCGTGCCCTTGGGGTTGCGCAGCCTGATCCGGAACGCGCGTCGCGAGACACAGCGCTTGGTCGGCGGCAGGCCGCGCACGATGCCGGCGAGGCTCGGCTTGCGGTGGGCCGGCGGCTTCTTCGCGGGCGGGGCGACGACCGGCGGGGCGAGCGCCGGCGGCGCCGCCGCCGGGCCCGGCACGGGCGGGGGCGCCTGCGCGAGCGGGCAGCCGGCGTCGCCCGCCGGCGTGGCGCGGGCGGGAGCGGTGGCGTCGAAGGTGACGTAGAGGTTGTCGGCGTAGCCGTCGTTGTCGGTGCCCTCGTGACGGGTCTGGGTGAGGACCGCGCGCAGCGTGCTCGTGCCCGCCGGGACGGTCCCGCGCGCCTCGCGGAGCAGCAGCGAGGTCTGATAGCCGCGGTCGGTCGCGCTCACCGGCGCGGTGGCGACCGGCGAGCCGAGCTCGGCGCCGCCCGCGTCGAGGAAGTGCACGGCGAGTGTGACGTCGTCGGCCTGGCCCTCGTAGCCGCCGAAGTCCCCGCCGACGAGCAGCGTCCGCCCCGCGACGTCGCCCGGCGTCACGCCGATGTCCTGCTGCAGCGTGGCCTGGTCGACCTGGCCCCCGAAGAACACGCGCGCGCCGCCGTCGATCGCGTCCCCGACGCTGCGGTCCACGACCAGGCGCTCGCCGTTCGCGCCGCCGCCGTAGCAGGAGGCGTAGGGGCCCTGGTTGCCGGGCGACCCGGCGATGCTCGCCGTCCAGCCCTGCGGGGAGGCGAGGTTGCCGCCCGGAGCGGCGACCGGCGCGACCTCCGCGCCCGGGTCGGCGAGCAGGTTGCCGGGCGGCGCGGCGAGCGCGGGGAGCGCCGCCGCCGCCCACAGCGCCCCCGCGAGGGCGGCCGTCCCGGCCACCCGGTGCAGCATCGTCGCCGTCGAGCTCCGCATGTGCGTCCGTGCCATGGCGGCGCATCCTGCCAACCGCGACATCCGGACGCATCTGCCGCAGGGCGGATTCGCATCTGTCCTGCGACAGATGCGACGGCAGGTCGCGCGCAGTACGGTCGGCCGATGCGCCGGCGGCCGGGATGGGGGATCGTGCCGCGAGTCGATCCCCTCGTCCTCGATGGCCTGATCGCGCTCGTGTTCATCGTGATCGCCCAGACCGACGTCTGGGCGCCGTGGGGCGACAACGGCCAGAAGGTGACCTTCGAGGGGCTGCGCTGGCTGAGCTCGGCGATCCTGCTCGCGGGGATGGTGCCGTTCGTCTGGCGCCGCCGGGCGCCGCTGGTGACCGCCGGCGCGTTCGCCGCCGCGGTCGTGCTCGACGTGACGCTCGTCTCGCAGACCGCGCTGTTCTTCGGCGAGTTCATCCCGATGCTGGTCGCCACGTACTCGGTCGCCGCCTACGCGCCGCGCGGTCGCGCGCTGCTGGGCGTGGGGATGACCGGGACGGCCGTGCTGGTGGTCACGCTGGCCGTCGACGAGCTGCGCACGGTCAGCGAGGTGCCCTTCGAGCTCGTGGTCGTCGCCGCGGTGTGGTCCGTCGGCCGCGTCGTGCACCGTCAGCGGACCCGCGCCGACGCGCTCAGCGAGCACGCCGATGGGCTCGAGCGCCGGCGCGATCACGAGGCGCGCGCCGCGGTCGGCCTCGAGCGCAGGCGGATCGCCCGCGAGCTGCACGACGTGATCGCGCACAGCGTCAGCCTGATGGGCGTCCAGGCCGCGGCCGCCGAGCAGGTGCTGGCGCTCGACCCGGAACGCGCCCGCGAGCCGCTGCGGGCGATCCAGGACACCGCGCGCGACGCGATCGACGAGCTGCGCCGGCTGCTCGGCGTGCTGCGCGAGAGCGACGACGCGGCCACCCTGGTGCCCCAGCCCGGGCTCGACGCGCTCGAGGCCCTGGTCGAGCAGATGCGCGGCGCCGGCCTGCCGGTCGAGCTGCGGGTGGAGGGCAGCGCGGCCAAGCTGTCGCCGGGCGTCGAGCTGTCGGCCTACCGCGTGATCCAGGAGGCGCTGACCAACGCCCTGAAGCACGCGGGGGCCGCGCCCACGACCGTCACGGTGCGCCACGGCGCCGACGCGCTCGAGCTGGAGATCGTCGACGCCGGGCGGCGCAACGGCCACAGCGACGGCACCGGGCACGGGCTTGTCGGGATGCACGAGCGGGTCGCGCTCTACGGCGGGACGATCAGCAGCGCGCACCGTCGCGAGGGCGGCTACGCGGTCCGTGCGTCGCTGCCGACCCAGCCGGGGCGCGCGTGATCCGGGTCCTGATCGCCGACGACCAGGCGCTCGTGCGCGGCGGGCTGCGCATGATCCTCGACGTCCAGCCCGACATCGAGGTGATCGGCGAGGCGGCGGACGGGCGCGAGGCGGTCGAGGCCGCCCGGCGGCATCGTCCCGACGTCGTGCTGATGGACGTCCGCATGCCCGGGGTGGACGGCATCCAGGCCACCCGCGAGCTGCTGGCCCCGGGTGCGAGCGCCGTGCGGGTCCTGATGCTCACGACGTTCGACCTCGACGAGTACGTCTACGACGCGATGAAGGCGGGCGCCGGCGGCTTCATGCTCAAGAACGCGCCGCCCGACCAGCTCGCCGGCGCGGTGCGGGCGATCGCCCGCGGCGACACGTTGCTGGCGCCCGACATCACCCGCCGCCTGATCGAGGAGTACGTCCGGCGGCCGCGCGCCGGGTCCGGGCCGCCGGCCCAGCTCGCGGAGCTGACCGACCGCGAGATCGACGTGCTCAAGCTCGTGGCCCGCGGCCACTCCAACGCCGAGATCGGCGCCGCGCTGTTCATCGGCGAGGGCACCGTCAAGACGCACATCAGCCGCATCCTGGCCAAGCTCTCGCTGCGCGACCGCGTCCAGGCCGTCGTCGTGGCCTACGAGAGCGGGCTCGTGCAGGCCGGGGCCGC
>JAICJK010000442.1 GCA_025928415.1 Solirubrobacteraceae bacterium
AGGCGCTGAGCGCGCCGTCCGAGGCGCTCAGAGCGCGCCGTCCGAGGCGCTCAGAGCGCGCCGCCCGCCGCGGGCGGGGCGGTGGGGTCGGCGGCCTCGCTGCCGGGGGCCTCGCGGGCGAGGTACTCCTCCGCCCACATCGGGTTCTCGCGCGAGCGCTCGACGACGCGCAGCAGATCGGACATCGAGGAGACCTCCTCGACCTGCTCCTTGAGGAACCACTGCGTGAACTGCTCGGACTGGTAGTCCCCGGCGTCACGGGCGACGCCCGCGAGCTCCGCGATCTGGTCGGTGACCCGGCGCTCCTGCTCGAGGGCCAGCGCGACCGGCTCGACGATGTCGGCGAAGGTGCTCCGCGGCGCGCCGATCCCGGGGATCGCGGGCGCCGCGCCGGCGTCCATCAGGTACTGGACCATCATCATCGCGTGGTTGCGCTCCTCGACCGCCTGCGCGTAGAACCACGCGGCCAGGCGCGGCAGCGTCTCCGCGTCGTAGTGGACGGCCACCGCGATGTACTGCTGGGCGGCGGCGAACTCGTTGGCGACCTGCGTCTGGAGGCGGTCGATGAAGGCTGGTGCGGCCATGGCGCGCACCCTACCGGCGGCGAGCACCTAGCCTGGAGCGGTGCCGGTCGTCCGCGCCAAGAAGCGCTGCTGCAAGAGCAGCCCGCGCTGCAAGCGCTGCCCGGTCGTCCTCAAGCGCCTGGCGAAGGCGGGGCTGGCGGAGCGGGTCGACGACCGGATCTTCCGCGTGGACCCGGACACGCGCAAGCGGGACTACCGGCGCGCCCGCAAGTAGAGTCGCCCGTCATGGCGACCTGTCTGGTGACCGGCGGCGCGGGGTTCCTGGGATCGCACCTGTGCGACGTGCTGCTCGCGCGCGGGCACCGGGTGATCTGCGCGGACAACCTCGAGACGGGGTCGCTGGCCAACATCGCGCACATCCGCGACCCGGCGTTCGTGTTCATGCAGGTCGACATCGTCACGCCGTTCTTCGTCTCCGAGCCGGTGGACGTCGTCTACCACCTCGCCTCGCCGGCGTCGCCGATCGACTACCTGCGGCTGCCGCTGCACACGCTGAAGGTCGGCTCGCACGGCACCCACAACGCGCTGGGCCTGGCCAAGGCCCATCGCGCCCGCTTCCTGCTGGCCTCGACCTCGGAGGTCTACGGCGACCCGCAGGTCCACCCGCAGCCGGAGACCTACTGGGGGCACGTCAACCCGATCGGCCCGCGCGGGGTCTACGACGAGGCCAAGCGCTACGCCGAGGCGCTGACGATGGCCTACCACCGCCAGCAGGGCGTCGACACGGCGATCATCCGGATCTTCAACACCTACGGGCCGCGGATGCGCCCGCACGACGGCCGCGCGATCCCCACCTTCCTGCGCCAGGCGCTGACCGACAAGCCGATCACCGTCTTCGGCGACGGGCAGCAGACGCGCAGCTTCACCTACGTCGACGACCTGATCGCGGGGATGCTCGCGCTCGCGGAGTCCGACGAGCACGAGCCGGTCAACATCGGCAACCCGGACGAGTACACGCTGCTGGAGCTCGCCCACACCGTCCTGAGCGTCACCGACTCCAGCAGCCAGATCATCCACGAGGCGCTGCCCACCGACGACCCCAAGGTCCGCCGGCCCGACATCACCCGCGCCCAGCAGATCCTGGGCTGGAACCCGCAGATCACCCTGCAGGAAGGGCTATCGCGTACGATCGAACACGCAGGACGCGACATCCTCACCGGCGCCGGGCACTAGGCCCGCCTTCGGCCGGCGGGGGGTCACCTCGTCAGACCGAGTAGACCGAGTAGACCGAGCCTGTTGGATCCGCACACGCCGACGCCCAGGGCACCCGACGCCGGACCTCGCGAGGGCGACTCGCCGGTGGCCCCTGCGCAGGCCACCGCGATCATGGAGGCGCAGGCGCGGGACGTCCGGGCCAAGCGCCCGCCCGTGCTCGGCTTCCTGCTGCGGCTGGACACGCTGCGCCGCCTCGCGCGCGTCCTGTCCCTGCTGGCGATCGACTTCAGCGGGATCTTCGGCGGCATCTTCGTCGCGCTGTGCCTGAAGGCCGTCCTCAAGCACCCGTTCCACCCCGACGCGCACAACTCCTTCGCCCAGGCCAAGGACACGGTGTCGTTCGCCGTCCTGGTCGCGGTGCTGCTGTTCGCGCGCTCCGGGCTCTACGGCGAGCGCGCCGTGCGGCCGGGCCTGACGCGGATCGTCGGCTCGCTGTTCCAGACGATGGTCGTGACGCTCGTGTTCGCGATCGTGAACGGCCAGGAGTTCACCAGCTACTACATCTTCTACGGCTCGCTGTTCTTCGCCGTCGCCTTCGTGTCGCTCGCGCGCTACGCCTACGAGGGCGTGACGGGCTGGCTGCTGCGCGCGGCGGGCTACCACCGGCGCGCCGTGCTCGTCGGCACCGGGCACCACATCGAGGCGGTGGCCAACGCGCTCAGCGACGGCCCGCACCCGACCGTCCTGGTCCGGGGCTTCATCTCGGTCGACCCGCGGCCGGACAACGGCCTGCGCTCGCTGGGGACGCTCGACGACATCGACCGCGTGATCACCCAGCAGCGCCTGGACGAGGTCATCATCGCCGACCCCGACTTCCCGCAGCAGCAGGCGGTCGAGCTCGTCGACCGCTGCCACCAGCGCGGCGTGCGCGTGCGGGTCGCGCCGTCGACGATGGAGATCCTGATCCACCGGGCGGAGTTCGTCCCGGGGCAGAGCGTCCCGCTGTTCGAGCTCAAGCCGCCGGTGTTCGACGGCATCGACTTCGCCGTCAAGCGCACGTTCGACGTCGTGGTCGCCTCGCTGATCCTGCTCTTCCTGAGCCCCGTGCTGCTCGTCCTCGCGCTCGCGGTGCGGCTCACCTCGCGCGGCCCGGTGATCTACCGCTCGTGGCGGCCGGGCATCGGGCGCCAGCCGTTCGCCTGCCTGAAGTTCCGGACGATGTACCGCGACGCGGACGAGCGCCAGGCCGACCTCGAGTCGCTCAACGAGGCCTC
>JAICJK010000490.1 GCA_025928415.1 Solirubrobacteraceae bacterium
CCGCCCTCGCGCGGCGGCCCCTGCGCGGGCGCCTCCGCCGCGGGCTCCTGTCCCGCCACGACCTCCCCGGCGGACGGCTGCTCGGCGACGATCTCCTGCGCCGGGCGCTGCTCGCCCACGAGCTCGGCCGCGCTCGGCGCCCCGGCGGTGAGGTCGGCGGCGGACGGCGCGCCCGCCAGCACCTCCTCCGGGCCCGGCCCGGCGGGCGGCGCCTGCGCGGGAGCCGCGTCCGGCACCGGTGCCGGCTCGGCGGTGCGCTCCTCGGCGGCGGCGACGATCTCGTCCGCGGCGGGCTGCTCGGCCACCACCTCCTCGCGCGACGGCTGCGCGGCGACGACGTCGTCGGGCGCGGGCGCGCCGGCCGCGGGGGTGCCGCCCTCCGGCGGGGGCGCTGGCGCCGCCGGCACGTCGTCCGGGGTCGGCTCGGGCGTGGGCGGGTGCGACTGATCGGCCATGACCAGACCATTCCAACACGGACGGCCGCCCGAGGTCGGGCGACCGGCGCCCTGCGCGAGCGCCCACGCGCCAGCATCGGCCACCGCAGCGCCGCGGTCCCGCCGCGTCCGCCCGCGGACGCCCGCGCGGGGCGATCCGCCCGGACGGGCATCCCCACCAGGAGACGCAAACCACCACGGAGGTCTCCCCGCATGTCCGCCTCGCTGATGACCCTTCCCGCGCTGCTGCTCGCCGGCATCGTCTTCGTCGTCCTGTTCGTGATCCTCGGGGTGACCCTGTGGGTCTCCCTGGTCGCCGCGGCCGGCGCCTTCCTGCTCTGGGCGCTCGTCGGCGGCGCCGCCGGCGGCGGCTCGCGCACGACCGCTGCGCACCGGTCCTAGCCCGCTCGGGCCGATGGGCGCGCCGAGCCCGAGCCGCGGCGCCTGCATCGCCGCCCTGCTCGCGACGCTCGCCGTCGTGGCCGCCGTCGCCGGCTGCGGCGGCGGCCACACCTCCGTCGCGCAGGCGAACCCCCGCGCGACCGGCGCCCCGGCGCCCGGCCCGTTTCGCATCGACGCCGCGGAGATCGCGCACCGACTGGGGCACGTCGGGAACCGCGTCCGGCGCCGTCCCGGCGCGCCGGGCCCGGGCATCCCCCTGCCCGGCGCCCGGCGCAGCATCCGCTGGGAGACCTCGGGCGGGACCGTCGCGGACCTGTTCTTCTTCGACGATCCGGCCACGGCGATGCGCGCGCGGGCGAGCCTCGGCGGGCCCAGCGCCGTCCTGCTGCGCCTCAACACCGTCGCCGTCGTGCGCCACCGCGCGAACGACACCCCGCGCTTCACCCAGGCGTTCCTGAGCACGGGGGACGCGGTGATGGGCGGGTGACGCGGCCGCGATGCCTGCCCGGCGGGCCCGCGGCGACGCGGGCCAATAGCCTGGCGTCATGGCCGAGCGACTCGAGATCTGCCCGCTGGACGAGCTGCCCTCCGGGGCCCGGCGGATCGTCGAATGGGAGGACGTCGAGATCGTCGTCTTCAACTGCGAGGGCACGCTGTACGCGATCGAGGACCGCTGCTCGCACGACGACGGCCCGCTCGGGGAGGGCACGCTCGACTGCGCCGCGGCGACCGTCGAGTGCCCGCGCCACGGCTCCCTGTTCGACCTGCGCACCGGCGTCCCCAAGACGCTGCCGGCCTACGTCCCGGTCGACGTCTTCCCCGTCTCGGTGCAGGACGGGATGGTCGCGATCGAGGTCGAGTGACCGGGGCCGCCTGACGGCCCGGCGGGGCCGAGCGCTAGAATCCGTACCGCCGAAGTCGGATTACCAACGGGAAGGACCCGGACCGCCTCATGGCCACCCCCGAGATCATCGCCGAGAACGAGTCCCTGAAGGGGCTGAACGCCGACTACACCGAGCGCTACGGCTTCCACGACGCCGAGAACTACCTCTACAAGGCGCCCAAGGGGCTGACGCGCGAGCTCGTCGAGAAGATCTCCGAGTTCAAGAGCGAGCCGCAGTGGATGCGAGAGTTCCGCCTGAAGGCCCTCGAGTACTTCCTCGCCCGCCCGATGCCGACCTGGGGCAGCCCCGTCCTGGCCGAGGTCGACTTCGACGAGATCCACTACTTCGTGCGCGCCTCCGCCCAGGCCGAGCGGTCCTGGGACGACGTCCCGGAGGACGTCAAGAAGACCTTCGACCGCCTCGGCATCCCCGAGGCCGAGCGCAACTTCCTGGCCGGCGTCGGCGCCCAGTACGAGTCCGAGGTGGTCTACCACCAGGTCAACGCCGAGCTCGAGAAGCAGGGCGTGATCTTCACCGACATGGACACCGCGCTGCGCGAGCACGAGGACCTCGTCAAGGAGTACTTCGCGACGATCATCCCGCCCAACGACAACAAGCTCGCGGCGCTCAACTCCGCGGTCTGGTCGGGCGGATCGTTCGTCTACGTCCCGCCGGGCGTCCACGTCGAGATGCCGCTGCAGGCCTACTTCCGCATCAACACCGAGAACATGGGCCAGTTCGAGCGGACGCTGATCATCGCCGACGAGGGCGCCTACGTGCACTACGTCGAGGGCTGCACCGCCCCGACCTACAGCAGCGACAGCCTCCATAGCGCCGTGGTCGAGATCGTGGTCAAAGAAGGGGCGCGGGTGCGCTACACCACGATCCAGAACTGGTCCACCAATGTCTACAATC
>JAICJK010000531.1 GCA_025928415.1 Solirubrobacteraceae bacterium
CGGCCCCGGGCCCGCCGCTCGTGGCCGCCCAGCGCGCCGGCGCGCTGGTCGCCTGGACGGTGACGACCCGGCGAGCGGCGCTGGCCGACAACTCGAACGGCGTCATGCGCGTGGCGCGCCTGGGTGCCGGCGGTCGCGAGGTGGGCGCCTCGGTGCCCCTCGGCGGGCCGGGCGAGCGCGGGAGGGTCGTCGGCCTCGTCCCGCGCGCGGGCGACCGCGCGCAGGCGTTCTGGGTCACCCGGTCGCGCGCGCTCCGCGCCCAGGTCATCGGCGCGACGGGCCGGCCCGGCCGCGCAGTGACGCTCGACCGCGGGATCGACACCGCGTCGGTCCGGGTCGCGGGCAGCGCGACCTCCGCCACCGCGGTGACGTGGACGGCCCGCGGGCGCCTGCGGCTGGCGAGCAAGCCGCGCTGAGGCGCGGCGCCCCGAAGGGCGCCGCGCCCGCGGCGGTCACCGCCTCAGGACGAGGTGACCTGCTCGCGCGTGTCCCGGACGGCCTGCTTCGCCTCGTCCTGGACCTCGCTCGCGTGCTCCTGGCCGCTCTCCTTGGCCGTCTCGGTCGCCGCCTGCGCGGCGTCCTGGGCGACCTGCTTGCCGTGCTCGACGGCGGTCTGCGCGGTCTCGGTCACCTGGTCGCGGACCTGGTGGGCCATCGGGCCGAGCTTCTCCTCCTCCACGCGCGTCGAGGGGGCCAGCATCCCCGCGACGAAGCCGACGGCGACCGCGCCGATCGCCAGCCCGACTGGGTTCTCCTGCGCCATGCCGGCGGCCCGGCGCGCCTGCCGCTTGGCCTGGTCGGCGTCCGGGGTCGCGTCCGACACGCGACCGCCCGCGCCCGTGACCTTGTCCTTGACGGACTGCACCTTGTCGCTCACCGCCTCCTTGGTCCGGCTGGGGACGTCCGCCTTGTAGGCGAGCGCGTCGGCGGTGCCGCCCATGCGCTCGCGGGTCTGCTCTATGTCGCGGCGGATCGCTTCCGGTTCTTGGCCCACTCGGCATCCTCCTTCAGGGTCTCGACGGTCTGTTCAGGGACTGCGGGCGCGGCGTCCTGCACCTTGTCGCGCCCCTGCAGGGCAAGGACGCCGGCGATCGCGCCGTAGACCACGGCGACGATCAGCGCGGCGAGCCAGGTCGTCATCGCCAGGTCCAGCAGGGCGATGAAGCAGGCGGTCAGGGCGCCGCCGGCCAGCAGGCCGATGACGCCCGCGCCGCCGATGAGCCCGGCGCCCACGCCGGCGCGCTTGCCCTTCTGGCTCAGCTCGGCCTTGGCCAGGTCGAGCTCCTGGCGGACCAGCGTGGAGGTCTCGCGGGAGAGCTGCTTGAGCAGCTCGCCGACCGACTCGTCGCGCGGGTCGGTGCCGGGATGCCCCGGCGTGGCCATCACAGCGCCCCTCCGGTCGGCGCGGGGATCGGGGGCGTCGTGACGGGCGGGGGCGGGGGCGCGACGGGCGCGGCGTCCTCGTGACCGGCGGGCTCGGCGGCAGCGGGCGCGGCTCGCGCGGCGAGCCGGTGCCCTGACGGGAGGCGTACCGCTCGGAGCTGGAGGCCTTCAGCACCCGGGAGGCCGCGAACCCGACCGCCAGACCGCCGAGCACGACCGCCCAGGGGTTCTTGCGCGCCGCGTCCTCGAGGTCCTGCAGGAGCTGCTCGCCGCTCGTGTCCTCCAGATATCCGCCGAGGTGCTCCGCGCGCTCCGCGGCCCGGTCGGCCAGCTTGGCCGGCCCCTCCTTGCCCTGCTTGCGCAGCTCGTCGCCCACGGACCGGACGTCCTGGGCGGTGGCGCTCACGCGGCTGCCCGCGTCGCGCGACCGCTGGTCGACCTGCTCGCGCAGCGTTCCCTTCGCCTGCCCGGCGACCTGCTGGGCCTGGTCGGCGACCTGGCGGGCGCGGTCCTGCGCGGCGTCCTTCACGCCGCCGCCGTCACCGACCGTGCCGGTCGCGTGTGTGGTGGTGTCAGTCATGCCCATCGGGCTGTCCGGAGGGCGAGCCGGCAAACCCGGCCTGTCACGACTCCGTCAGGTCGGCGCGGCGAGGTTTGAAGCGGCGAGGACCGGCTACCGGACCAGGCCGGCCAGCGCGCCGGCGACGGCGCCGAGGCCGTGCACCACCGCGTCGGCGTCGCCCAGCGCGCCGGCGGCATAGGCGCCCGTCGCCACCGCCACGCAGTGCACGCCGTCGGCCCGCGCGCAGGCGATGTCGAGCGGCGTGTCGCCGATGACGGCGGTCGCCGCGCGGGACCGGCCGCCGGCGCGCTCGCGGGCCAGGCCG
>JAICJK010000558.1 GCA_025928415.1 Solirubrobacteraceae bacterium
CGGGGCGGGCGCGGCCGGCTGCGGGCGCAGCGGCACCGGCGAGGCCGCGACCGCCACGACCGCCGCGCGCACGACCACCGTCGAGCGCACCACGCGCGTCGAGGTCGTCAAGCAGCTCGCCGGCGAGGGCGCCAAGGCCGGCGCGTTCGACCCGTCGGGGATCTACTCGCGCGAGAGCCCCGGCGTCGTCACGGTGATCTCCACCGGCCTGCAGGGCGGGCCCGCCGGCGGCTCGGAGTCCGGCCTGGGGTCCGGCTTCGTGATCTCCGGCGACGGCGAGATCGCCACCAACGCCCACGTGGTCACGAGCGGGGAGGGCAGCGCGATCAGGCAGGCGAGCTCGGTCTACGTGCGCTTCCCCGACGGCAACCAGGTCTCCGCGCAGATCAGGGGCTTCGACCCGTTCGCCGACGTCGCGTTGCTGAAGGTCGACCCCAAGGGCCTGTCGCTGCGCCCGCTGCCGCTGGGCTCGACGAAGGGCGTGGAGGTCGGCGCCCCCGTCGCCGCGATCGGCTCCCCGTTCGGCGAGGAGCAGTCGCTGTCCGTCGGCGTCGTCTCGGCCACCGGCCGCTCGATCCAGTCGCTCACCGGCTTCAGCACCGCGGGCGCGATCCAGACCGACGCCGCGATCAACCACGGCAACTCCGGCGGCCCGCTCCTGGACGCCGGCGGCAACGTCCTCGGCATCAACTCCCAGATCCGCACCGAGAGCGGCGACGGCAGCGGCGTCGGCTTCGCCGTCCCGGTCGACGTCGTGCGCCGCTCGCTCGCCCAGCTCCGCAACGGCGGGAAGGTCCACTACGCCTACCTCGGCGTGTCCAGCCGCGCGCTCTACCCGCAGGTGGCGGCGCGCTTCGGCCTCCCGGTCGCCAAGGGCGTCTGGCTGCAGGACGTCACCGCGGGCGGGCCCGCCGCCCAAGCCGGCCTGCGCGCCGGCAGCGACGCACAGCGCTTCCAGGAGGAGCGCTGGACCACGGGCGGGGACATCGTGGTGGCGCTGAACGGCCATCGCGTCAGCAAGGACGACGACCTGTCGGAGCTGCTGCTCCCCCACCGCCCGGGCGACACGATCACGCTCGAGATCTACCGCGGCAGCCAGCGGCGCCAGGTGCGGGTCAAGCTCGGCGAGCGGCCCCTGAACGTGCCGCGACAGGGCTGATCGGCACGCCGGCGGACGGCGGCGCACCGCGTCTGGCGACGCGGTGCGGCAGGTAAGGTCCGTCGGGCCGTGACCCCCGACCAAGAGTCCTCCCCCCTCGTCCTGGTCTCCAACCGCGGCCCGGTCACCTTCGAGGAGGACGGATCGGTCCAGCGGGGCACCGGCGGCCTGGTCACCGCGCTGACCGGCCTGGCCTCGCACCGCGAGGTCACCTGGATCGCATCCGCGATGACCCCGATGGACGCCGTCCGCGCCCGCGAGGCGGACGGCCACCCGATCCGGGTCCGCTCGCCGGCGGGCGGCGAGTACCAGGTGCGGTTCGTCGCCTCCGATCCCGAGGCCTACGACCGCTTCTACAACATCGTCTCCAACCCGATGCTGTGGTTCATCCAGCACTACCTCTGGGATCTCTCCAACGCCCCGGACGTGCGGCGCAGCGAGGTCGAGGCGTTCGACTACGGCTACCAGGTGGTCAACGACGACCTGGCCCGGGCGGTCATCGAGGAGATCGAGGGCATCGACGAGCCGGTCGTCATGGTCCACGACTACCACCTCTACACGCTGCCGGGGATCGTGCGCCGCGCGCGCCCGGACGCCTTCCTGCACCACTTCGTGCACATCCCCTGGTCTCAGGCCGACTCCTGGCGGGTGCTGCCCAACCGCGTGCGCGACGAGCTCTACCAGGGGCTGCTGGCCAACGACATCATCGGCTTCCACACGAGCTCCTACAAGCGCAACTTCCTGCAGTGCTGCCGCGACCTGCTCGACCTCGACGTGGACTTCGGCCGCGGCATGGTGCGCTACGAGGACCGCGACGTCTGGGTCCGCAACTACCCGCTGCCGATCGACGCGCGCTCCACGCTCGGGGTCGCGCGGTCCGCGCGCGTCGCGGAGTTCGAGACCGAG
>JAICJK010000335.1 GCA_025928415.1 Solirubrobacteraceae bacterium
CGCCCGGCGGGGGCGGCCCGGGCGCGCCGTCGATCGGCCCGGCGGCGCCCGGCTCCCCTCCGGTCGCCGTGGCCGGGATCTGGACGAGCCCCGCCGAGCTCGCGTCCCGCCCGACGTCCGGCCCCGCCTGGACCGCGCTGAAGAAGGCGGCCGACCAGTCGCCCGGCACGGCGGACCTGGCCGACCAGAACTCCGACCACGACGTGCTCACGCTGGCGAGCGCCCTCGTGTACGCGCGCACGGGGACCGCCGCCTACCGCGGCAAGGCCGCCGCGGGGATCTCGGCCGCGATCGGCACCGAGCGGGGCGGTCGCACGCTGGCGCTCGGGCGCAACCTCGCGTCCTACGTGATCGCCGCGGACCTCATCGGCCTGGGCAACGCGGACCCCGCCCTCGATGCCCGCTTCCGCGCGTGGCTGAGCACCGTGCGGACCGAGAACCTCGGCGGCGAGTCGCTGATCTCCACGAGCGAGACGCGCCCCAACAACTGGGGCCTGATGGCCGGCGCGAGCCGCGCGGCGGCCGACGTGTACCTCGGCGACGGCACCGACCTCGCCCGCGCCGCGCGCGTGTTCAAGGGCTGGCTGGGCGACCGCGTCAGCTACGCGGGCTTCCGCTACGGCGACGAGTCCTGGCAGGTCAACCCGTCCTTCCCGGTGGGCGTGCAGCCCGTCGGAGCGGTCAAGAAGGGCCTGAACATCGACGGCGCGCTGGCCGACGACATGCGCCGGGGCTGCTCGCTGAAGGTCCCGCCCTGCCACACCGACTACGCCTGGGAGGGCATGCAGGGCGCCATGGTCGAGGCGCAGATCCTCGCCCGCCGCGGGTTCGACGCCTTCGGCTGGCAGGACCGCGCCCTGCTGCGCGCCGCCCGCTTCCTCGACCGCCTCGACGCGGCCTACGGCGGCTGGTGGGCGCGCCAGGACGACGAGTGGCAGCCGTGGCTGATCAACGCGGTCTACGGCACCTCGTTCCCCGCCACCAGCCCCGCCTCCCCGGGCAAGATCATGGGCTGGACGGACTGGACCTCGGGCTGAGGGCCCGCCGGCCTCGGGCTCAGCCCGGGACGACGACGTCGGCCAGCGTGAAGCCGACGTCCTCGCCGAAGGTCGTCAGCATCCGCTGGCGCAGCATCCCGTAGCGGCGCACCGCCTCGCTGCGGCGGCCGCGCTGGACGAGCAGGCGCAGCAGGTCGATGTGGGCCTCCACGTCGAACGGCTCGTGCAGCGTCAGGCGCTCGAGGGCCGCGGTCGCCGCCTCGAGGTCGCCCGCTCGCTGGTGCACGCCGGCGAGCGTCCGCATCGCGTCGGTCGCGATGCCGTGCAGGCGGTCGCGCTCGTCCAGCGCCCACTCGGCGTAGGGCTCGTCGGCCAGGAAGTCCCCGCCGTAGAGCTCGAGCGCCGCGGCGAGCGCGCTCGCCGCCGCCGCCTCGTCGCCGCCCTGCAGCGCGGCCTGGCCGGCGTTGACCCGGTCCTCGAACTCGTCGGCGTCGATCTGGACGTTCGCGCGGTCGATCCGGTAGCCCCCGGGCTCCGCCAGCACGAACGAGGACTTGCCCCGCTCGCGCGGGCCCGGCTCGAGGTGCTCGCGCAGGACGTGCACGAAGTGCCGCACCCCCTCCAGGCTGCCGGCGCCGCTCTCGGGCCACAGCTTCTCGCTCAGCTCGTCGGCGAACGAGACGCGCTGGCGGTGGGCGAGCAGGAACTTCAGGATCTTGCCGGGGCGGTTGGCCAGCCAGCGACCGGCGATCGGGCCCTCCGGCCCCTGCACCGAGGTGCGCCCCAGCGTCACGATCCGCAGCCGCGGCCCGGTGGTCCAGTGCGGCGTCGTGCGCCGGCGGCGGTCGTTCGGGTCGCCCGGGCGCAGCTGGGTGAGGATCTGCACGGGTTCGTCCGCCACCCGGGCCACCGTCACCCACGCTGCGCGCTCGCCGGCGCCGTCCGGCAGGTCCACCCGGACCTCGGGAAGCGGCCCCGCCTGCTCGGCCGCGCGCTCGTGCAGGCACAGGCCCTCCAGCGGCCCGCCGGGCCGGCGGCAGCCGATGAGCCCGCAGACGAGGCCGTCGCCGCCCGCGCGGAGGTCGGTCCCGGAACCGACGATCCGCGCAGCAGAGGCGTTGAACACGGTCACGCCGCCGGCCGGCGAGCCCACCAGGAGGGCGTACGGATGGCCGTGGAAGGCCGTGTGCTCGACCGATCCTGCGCCGGCCCGCCCCCGGGCGGTGCCGGGGCGGCGTGGCTGTCCTGCCGATGGGGCGGCCACCGCGTCGTCCTCCATAGCGCAGTACGGCTATCCGCACCCTCGCGAGCCGTATTTGTAGAGATTCAACCTAAAGATCGTCCTGGCCACAAGATCTTAACATCTAACCTCAGGTCGTCTAGATGGGCACGACCTAAGGTGCACGACTCAAGCTTCGGCGATCTAGGACGGACCGCCGGGGGGACATTGGAACGGAATCCAACGGGGGAAGCATCTTGCGAACGGATGGGCGTCGCCCACCGCACGCCGTCGTGCGTGCACCATTCGCTGAGCCTACGCGGACGCGTGGCGCTCAGGGGGAAGATCATATGCGAGGCGTCGTCGCGGCCGCCGGCCTCGGCGATCGCGAGGCCATGCGCGAGCTCTACATCAGCCACGCGCGGGCCGTGCACGCCTACGTCACGCGCATCGTCGGCGAGGGCGACGCCGAGGACGTCACGCAGCAGGTCTTCGCGAAGCTCCTGACCGAGCTCGACCACTACCGGCCCGGCAACGCGCCGTTCGCCTCGTGGGTCCGGCGGGTCGCCCACAACACCGCCATCGACCACGTCCGCCGCCGGCGCGCGGTCCCCTGCGAGGACGTCGAGCCGACCGGCGGCGACTCGGAGGAATACATCAACGAGCGGTCCGCGTCGCTGCGCCACGTCCTGGCCATGCTGCCCGGCGACCAGCGCGACGTCCTGCTGCTGCGCCACCTCGTGGGGCTGTCCCCCGAGGAGGTCGCCGCGCACCTGGGCCGGTCGGTCCGCTCGGTCCACGGCCTGTCCTACCGCGGCCGGGCCGCCGCCCAGGCGGCGCTGCAGGAGATGGGCTTCGGCCCCGCGACCCGCGGCCACCGCTTCCGCCGCTCGGCGGTGGGGGCCGGCGCATGATGGTCTCGTCCGCAGCGACGGGCGCCGGCTTCGGCATCGCCCTCGAGCCGCTGGTCGCGGCCGTCGGGGACCCGCGCACGACGCGCCTCGTCGAGGTGACGCTGGCGCGTCAGGGCATCGAGGTCATGGCCTGCGTCGCGCAGGTCGAGGACCTCGCCACGCCCAGCGACGTCCGCCACCCGCACGTGGTGGTCCTGGTCTCCGGCGACGAGCGCGACGACGCGATGGCGATCCGCACGCTGGCCGCCTCGGTGCCGCACTCCCGCATCATCCTCACCCTTCGGGATGCCCGCGCGACGACGGTGCGCGCCGCGCTGCGCGCCGGCGCCGACGGGATCATCCTCGAACAGCAGCTCGCGCTGACGCTGCCCGCCGTGGTGCGGGCCGTGTCGCTCGGGCACGCGGTCGTGCCGCTCAAGGAGCGCAGCGCACTGGGCCGCGAGCCGCTGTCGGCCCGCGAGCGCGAAGTGCTCGCCCTCGCGGCCGACGGCCTCAGCAACGCAGAGATCGCCGAACGGCTCACGCTCGCCGAGAGCACGGTCAAGAGCCATGTCTCGTCGGGCTTCTCGAAGCTCGGCCTGCACTCCCGCAACGAGCTGCCCGCCCTCGAGTACGAGGGCCGCGGGCGGCGCGCTACGGGACCACGTACCCCTGAACTAGCCGGAGGCACCGCATGAAGCGCATGTTCATCGTCGGAACGGACGGATTCCTGGTC
>JAICJK010000347.1 GCA_025928415.1 Solirubrobacteraceae bacterium
CGGCCGGCAGCACCGCGTCGCCGGACACCAGGAGCCGGACGCCGTCGGGCGCGCTCTCGGCGACGCGGACCGCCGCGTCCGGCAGGGCCGCGCGCAGCGCGTCGACGGCGGCGGGGGCGTCGGCGTCCGCGCCGAGCCACACGGCCGCCTCGGCGCCCACCGTCGGGTCGACGATCGAGTCGTTGCGCAGGACGCCGGCGGCCAGGCGCTCGTTGGGGACGATCACGCGCGCGTCGTTCCCCGTGCGCAGCCATGTGTAGGTGAGGCGCACGTCCTCGACCACGCCCGACTCGCCCTCGAACGTGACGTGGTCGCCGATCCGCAGCGGCTGCGTGATCGCCAGCAGGAGGCCGGCGATCGCGTTGGCGAGCGTCTGCCGCGCGGCGAAGCCGATCACGGCGGCGGCGATCGCGCTGGAGGCCAGCACGGCCCCCATCAGCCGGTCGAGCGCGGTGAAGTTGCTGAGCGCGACCGCGAGGCCGATGACGACGATCGTCGCGTCGACCACGCGGCGCAGGAAGCGCAGGCGGGTGGCCGCCTCGGGCCGCAGCTCGCCGCCCGCCACGGCGCCGGCGATGCGCTCCGCGCGCCGGGCGATCCAGCGATGCACGAGGGCCAGCAGGACCATCACCACGGCCACCGTCACCGCCGCCCTGATGGCGTCGTCGTAGCGCGACAGGAGCGACTCCGCGACGATGGGGGACGGCATGGGCGCTGACGGTAGCCGAGCAGCGGAGCTGGTCGCCGCGCGCGTGGGCGTGCGCGGCGGCCTCGGCGCGGAGCGCCGCGCGGCGCTCGCCGACGCCTGGCGGGCGCTGTGGATCAGCCGCCTGGTCGTGTGGGCGGCGGGCGTCGGCGCCGTGGCGATCTGGGGGCTCATGGGCCGTCACCGGGCCTTCGACCCGACGGGCCTGACGGACCCCTTCGGCCGCGTGGGCGACGCTCTCGTGGCCCCCGCGGCGCGCTGGGACGCCACCTGGTATCTCGGCATCGCGCACTCCGGCTACGCGCACGACCCGGCCCGGCCGGCCTTCTTCCCGCTGTACCCGCTGCTCGTGCGCGTCGCGGGCGCCGTCACGGGCTCCGACCTCGTGGGGGCGATCCTCGTCTCGCTGGCCTGCTTCGCGGCGGCGCTCTACGTCCTGCGGCGCCTGACCGCGATCGAGCTCGGCGAGGACGCGGCGCGGGCGGCGGTCCTGCTGTGCGCGCTGTTCCCGATGGCCTTCTTCTTCTCGGCCGTGTACTCGGAGTCGCTGTTCCTGGCGCTGTCGCTGGGCTGCGTCTACGCCGCGCGCACCGACCGCTGGGCCTGGGCGGGGACGCTCGGCGCGCTGGCCGCCGGGACGCGCAGCGCGGGGATCCTCCTGGTCGTCCCGCTCGTCCTGCTGGCGTTGCGGGGTCGCCGCCGCCCGGGGCCCGAGGCGCTGTGGATCGCGCTGGCGCCCGCGGGCCTGCTGGCCTTCTGCGGCTACCTGGCGCTGCGCGGCGGCTCGGCGACGGCGCCGTTCCACGCGCAGGCCGTCTGGTTCCGGAGCTTCGCGTGGCCGTTCGCCGGCGTGTGGGACGGCACCGTGGCGGCATGGGACGCCCTGCGGCAGCTGCTCAGCGGCGCGCGGTCCCCCGTGTACTTCACGCAGGCCGGCGGGGACCCGTTCAACGTCGCCTGGCACAACCTGACGCTGTGGGCGTTCCTGGTCGCGGTCGTCCCGGCGCTCGCCGGGGTGCTGCGCCGCCTGCCGGCGGCCTACGGCGCCTACACGGTCGCGGCGCTGGCGCTCCCGCTGTCCTACCCCGTGACCCCGCAGCCGCTGATGTCCTTCCCGCGCTTCGTGGCCGTCCTGTTCCCGCTGTTCATGTGGGGCGGTTGGTGGGTCACGCGCCCGGGGCACCCGCGGCGCGCGCCGGCCGCCTACGTCCTGAGCACCGCCGGGCTGATCGCCTTCGCCGCCCAGTTCGCCACCTGGCACTGGGTGGCGTGATGGCGCGCGCGGTGCTGCTCGACGCGCTGGGGACGATGGTCGAGCTCGAGCGGCCGTGGCCGCACCTCGTGACCGAGCTGGCGGCGCGCGGGGTGCGCGTCGACGAGGCGCTCGCGCGCGAGGCGATGCTCGCCGAGATCGCGCACTACCGGGCCCATCACGACGAGGGCGCCACGCCGGACGGGCTCGCCGGCCTGCGGCGCGACTGCGCCCGCGTCGTGGCGGCGACGCTCGGGGCGCCGGCCGCGGGCCTGGCGCCGGAGGAGGTCGAGGCCGCGATGCTCGGCGCTGTGCGCTTCCGCGCGTATCCCGACGTCCCGGAGGCGCTGGAGGAGCTCCGGCGCCTGGGCTGCCGCCTGGTCGCCGTCTCGAACTGGGACGTCTCGCTGCACGACGTCCTCGAGCGCCTCGGCCTGGCCCGGCACCTGGCCGGGGTCGCGACCTCCGCGGAGGTCGGGGCCGCCAAGCCCGACCCGGCCATCTTCGCCCGGGCGCTGGAGCTGGCCGGGGTCGAGGCCGCGGCGGCGCTGCACGCGGGCGACAGCGTCGAGGCCGACGTCCTCGGCGCGCGCGGGGCGGGGATCGCCGCCGTGCTCGTCGACCGGCGCGGAGGCGACGGCCTGCGCTCGGCGGGCGCCGGCGCGGCGGCCCCGGCCGGCGTTCCCGTGGTCGGGTCGCTGACGGGCGTGGTGGAGTTGGTCCGCTAACGTCGAACGCCGCCCATGTCGACCGCCCCGCCCTCGGTGCAGCCGCCCTCGTGGCCGCCGCCGCCAGAACCGCCCGAGCGGCCCGAGGGCGTGGGACCCACCCCCGGGCGCCCGTCGTGGGCGCCGTGGACGGCGTTCGCGGCGTTCGTCGCCGGGCTGGGGGGCGCGCTCGTCGGCGGGCTGGTCATCGGGCTGGTGGGGGCCGCCTTCGGGGCGTCGCTGACCGATCCGCCGCCGTCGGTGAACATCGCCTCGACGGTCGCCCAGGACGTCGCCTTCATCCTCGCCGCGGTGTTCTTCGCGCGGCTGGCGGGGCGCGTGGCCCCGTGGCAGTTCGGCCTGCGCCCGACGCGGCCGGGGCCCGCGATCGGGATGGTCGCCCTCGGCTACGTGGTCTTCCTCGCGGCCAGCGCCGCCTGGGTCGCGCTGCTGAACATCCACGACAAGGACGAGCTGCCGAAGGAGCTCGGGGTCGACACCAGCCACGTCGCGCTGGCCGCGACGGCGGTGCTGGTGTGCGTCATCGCGCCGGTGGCCGAGGAGTTCATCTTCCGCGGCTACATCTTCCCCGCGCTGCGCAACTGGAAGGGGCTGTGGCCCGCCGTCGTCCTCGACGGGCTCATCTTCGGGGCGATCCACGCGGGCTCGGCGCCGGTGGGCTACCTCGTCCCGCTCGCGCTGTTCGGCTCGGTGCTGTGCCTGGTCTACGTCCGGACGGGCTCGCTGTACCCCTGCATCGCGCTCCACGCCCTGAACAACTCGATCGCCTTCGGCGCGGGCGTCGGCTGGGGGTGGCAGGTGCCGCTGGTCTTCGCGGGCGCGCTGGCGGTGATCGGCGCGGGGGCGCTGGGGGTGCGGCGCATCTTCGGGCCCGCGCCGCTGTTCCCCTCGCCGGTCTGACGGCGCCGCGGCGGGCCGCTGCCCGGCGGGCATCCGCGCGATCCGTCCGGGATCGGGAGGATCCCCTCCGGGATCCGGGCGATCGCTTGTAGAGTGCCGCCGCCCATGGTCCGACGCGCCGCCGCCGCCACCCTGACGCTCGCCGCGGCCACCGCCGTCCCGGCCGTCGCGCACGCCCAGGCCCCGACGGCGCCCC
>JAICJK010000545.1 GCA_025928415.1 Solirubrobacteraceae bacterium
GAGGTCAAGGCCGAGCTCGTCGCCCGGATGCGCGAGCGGCTGCGGGCCGCCGGGCACCCCGAGGTGCGCGCCGCCCACGGCCACGTCTTCCGCCAGCTCCACGGCGGCCCCGCGCGCCTGACCGACATGGCCGAGGCCGCGGGCATGTCCAAGCAGGCCTTCGGCGAGCACGTGGCGTCCCTGGAGCGCCTGGGCTACGTCGAGCGGGTGCCCGACCCGCAGGACGGCCGCGCGAAGCTCGTCGTCCCCACGGCCCGGGGGGCCGAGGCGATCGCCACGGCCCGCGAGGCGTTCGCCGAGATCGAGGAGGAGTGGGGCGCCGCGATCGGGCGCGGGCGCATGCGGGAGCTGCGCGCGGCGTTGGAAGACCTCAGGCCCGCGAGCACCCCGGCGCCGGGGCATTTCTAGTGTGTGAGGCGCTATGGCCGTGATGATCGCCTCAGACCTCGCCAAGGACATGGCGGGGGAGCCGCTGCTGCGCGGCGTCTCGTTCAAGCTCGAGCGCCGCGACCGGCTGACGATCGCCGGGCGCAACGGCGCGGGCAAGACGACGCTGCTGCGAATGCTCTCCGGCGAGACGTCCGTGGACGGCGGCGAGGTCGTGCTGGCCAAGGGCACGCGCGTGGCGCTCCACGACCAGCGCCCGCCGCGGGAGCGCGAGATGAGCCTGCGCGACTACGTCCTCAGCGGCTGCAGGGAGCCGCTCGAGCTCGAGGCCGAGCTCGCCGCGCTGGAGGCGCGGATGGGCGGGGGGGACCAGAGCGTGTTCGGCCGCTACGCCGACGCGCAGGCCCGCTTCGAGGCCGCCGGCGGGTACGGCTGGCGCGAGCGCGCCGGGTCGGTCGTCCACGGCCTGGGGTTCGTCGACGCGGACCTCGACCGCCGGCTGGCGACGTTCTCCGGCGGGCAGCTCACGCGGGCGTCGCTGGCCCGCGCGCTGGCCGCGCAGCCGGACCTCCTGCTGCTCGACGAGCCGACCAACCACCTGGACATCGAGTCCCTCGAGTGGCTGGAGGAGACGCTCGTTGGCCTCGACGCGGCGATCATCATGGTCGCCCACGACCGCTGGTTCCTGGAGGCCGTCGGCACCTGCGTGCTCGAGCTGGAGGCCGGGCGCGGGCGCTTCTTCAAGGGCACCTGGGCGCAGTGGCGCCGCGAGCAGGCCGCGCGCGAGATGGCCCTCGGCAAGGCGATCGAGAAGCAGCGCGCCGAGATCGCCCGGATGGAGGCGTTCGTCGAGCGCTTCCGCGCGAAGGCCACCAAGGCGCGTCAGGCGCAGTCGCGCGTCAAGGCGCTCGACAAGATCCAGCGCATCGAGCGCGACCCGCGCGACGGGCGGTCGCTCGGCTTCCAGTTCAAGGCCCCCGAGCGCTCGGGCCGCGTGATCTTCGAGCTCGAGGACGGCTACCTGGAGGTCGGCAGGGCCCGCCGGGTGCTGCTCGACGGCGCGGAGCTGTGGCTCGAGCGCGGCGAGCACGTCTCGCTCGTCGGCCCGAACGGCACGGGCAAGACGACGCTGATCGAGGCGCTCGCCGGCCGCCGCGAGCTCGACGGCGGCCGGCTGCGCTCCGGCCACAACGTGAAGATCGGCTACCTGTCCCAGCACGGCGACGAGCTCGGCTGGGGCGGCGCGCGGACGGTGCTCGAGGCGTGCGTGAAGCGCACCGGCCTGCCGCCCAACCAGGCGCGCGCGCTGCTCGGGCGCTTCCTGTTCAGCGGCGAGGAGGCCGAGAAGCCGCTCGACGGCCTGAGCGGCGGCGAGCGCCAGCGCCTGTCCCTGGCGATCCTCGTGCACTCCGGGTCCAACGTCCTGATCCTCGACGAGCCGACCAACCACCTCGACCTCGAGAGCCGCGAGGCGCTGGAGGACGCCCTGGGCGCGTTCGGCGGCGCGCTGCTGCTGGTCTCCCACGACCGTGCGCTGCTCGACGCGGTCGGGACGCGCACCGTCGCCGTCGAGGACTTCACGCTGCGCTCCTACCAGGGCGGCTGGCCGGAGTACGTGCGGGTGCGCGAGGAGCGGCGCGCCGCGGGCCTCCAGCCGCCGCCCCCGCCTCAGCCGCGCGCGAGGGCGGCCGACGCGAACGCGCGCACGCCCGACGGGATGGCGGTCGCGGCGCCGCCGTCCGGGAGCGGC
>JAICJK010000259.1 GCA_025928415.1 Solirubrobacteraceae bacterium
CGCCGTTCCGCAGCCGCACCGCGGCGAGCGAGGAGGACCCGTTCGCCGCGGTCTACGAGGCCACCGTGCCGTTCGAGGAGCCCGGCCGCTACCACGTGCTCGCGGTGTCCAAGGTCTCCGGAGGCCTCTACGGGGCCGGGATCACCATGACCGTCCGCAGCGCCGCCGGCGACCCGGTCCCCGCGGTGGGCGAGCCCGCGCCGCGCGTGCGCACCGACACGCTGGCCGCGGCCGGGGGGAACGCCGCGGCGATCGAGACGCGCGTCCCGCCGGACACGATGCACGACGTCGACTTCGCCAGCGTCGCCGGCACCAAGCCCGTCGCGCTGCTGTTCGCCACGCCCCAGCTCTGCCAGTCGCGCGTCTGCGGCCCGGTCGTCGACATCGCCGAGCAGCTCAAGCGCACCTACGGCGACCGGATGGCCTTCATCCACCAGGAGGTCTACGTCGGCAACCAGCTCGACAAGGGCCTGCGTCCGCCGCTGCGCGCGTTCGGCCTGCGGACCGAGCCGTGGCTGTTCACCGTCGACCGCCGCGGGCGGATCGCCGCCCGCCTGGAGGGCTCCTTCGGCTTCACCGCGTTCAAGCGGGCGATCGAGGCGGCGCTGCGGTAGCGCCGGCAGTGCGCGCGGCCGGACTCGAACCGGCGGCCGCCGCCTTGTAAGGGCGGTGCTCTGACCACCTGAGCTACGCGCGCCGGGGCAGGCTAGCGCCTCCGGTGCGGCGGATCCGCACCGCTGTCGCGTAACTGTCCTGGATGCCCGCGCGTTGGACGTCCGTCAGCATCGCCGGCCCGTCGAACCGAGAGGATCCGCATGTCCACCAAGCGCCTTCTGAGCGCGCTCGCCGCGTCCGCCCTCGCCGCCGCCGCGGTTCCCGCGGTCGCGTCCGCCGGCGTGCAGGTCGGCGCGTCGGGCTGGCAGTGGGGCAACCCGCTTCCGCAGGGCAACACCTTGCGCGCGATGTCGTTCGCGCCCGGCGGGACCGGCTACGCCGCCGGGGACTTCGGCACGCTGCTGAAGACCGTCGACGGCGGCACCACCTGGGCGGGCCTCCGTGTCGGCACCTTCACCAACCTCACGACGGTCCAGGCCGTCGACGCGAACACCGTCGTGGCCGGCGGCGGCTGCGTCGCGCGCCGCTCGACCGACGGCGGGCAGACCTTCACGCGCATCGCCTTCACGCCCGTGGAGGCCGCCTGCAAGGAGCAGCTCGTCGCGCTGTCGTTCGTCTCGCCCACCACGGGCTTCCTGCTGCTGACCGACGGCACCGTCCTGGAGACCCAGGACGGCGGCACGGAGTTCACCCAGCGCACCGCGGTCCCCGGCACCAGGGCCGCGGGCGGCGCGGCGCAGCCGACGGACGTCGCGTTCGTCGGCGACGCCACCGGCTTCGCGGTGTCCAGCGAGGGCAAGGTCTTCGAGACCACGGACGCCGGGGTGTCGTGGAAGGTGGTCAGCGACACCGCGCGCAAGGTGTCCGACATCACCTTCGTGACCCCGCAGGTCGGCTACGCGGTCGGCGACGGGGGCCTGTTCCTGCGCACCGACGACGGCGGGGCGACGTGGACGCCCAAGGCGCTGGGGACGTCGGCCAACCTGACCGCGGTCAACTGCGTCTCGACCGCGCTGTGCGTGATCGCCACCCAGAAGGGCGACCTGCTCGTGCGCACCGCGGACGCCGGCGCCACGGCGACCTTCGTCTCGCCCGCCACCGACCCGATCTTCGCGGCGGCGTTCGCCTCCCCGACCCGCGTCGCGGCCGGCGGCGCGAACGGCGCGAGCGTGGTCTCCGACGACGCGGGGCTGAACTTCACGCCGATCGGCGGCAGGCTGACCGGCCGCTACAGCGAGATCCGCGCCGGCGGCCAGGCGGGCACGGCGTTCGCGCCGGGGGCCGACGGGGCGCTGGCCAAGACCGTCGACGGCGGCAGGACGTGGACCGCGGGCAACGTCGCCACCTCCGAGGACGTCCGCGACGTGTCGTTCCCCTCCGCCGACGTCGGCTACGCGCTCGACGCGTCCGGCGGGCTGTTCCGGACCTCCTCCGGCGGCGCGGCGTGGAAGACGCTGGACCCCGGGACCACCGCCCGCGCGGCGGCCGTGCTGGCCCCGAGCGCGAACACCGTGCTCAGCGTCGGGCCGACGGGGCTGCGCCGCTCCACCGACGGCGGCGGGACCTTCGACGCCGTCACCGACCGCACGGTCTCCCGGTCGCGCCTGAGCGGGATCGACCAGGCCAAGGGCGCGCTCGTCGTGTGGGGCGACCAGGACGTCGCGCGCTCCACCGACCGGGGGCGCACGTGGACGGCGATCCGCAAGCCGGGCCGCTACCTGCGCGTCAGCGGGCGGCTGGTCAACCGGCGCGGCGTCGCGCAGGTCGACTTCGTCGACGCGCGCCGCGGCTTCCTGCGCGACGTCACCGGCCGGGTCTTCCGGACCGCGGACGCGGGGCGCACGTGGCGCGAGCTCGTCGGCGTCGGCACCCAGGCGTCCGGGATGTCGTGGGCCACGGCCCGCTCGGGCTACCTGGTGATCGCGAGCTTCGGGGACGTGACCCAGCGGTCCGGCTTCCTGCTGCGCACGACCGACGGCGGGACGACCTGGCACCCCCAGCTCGTGATCGACAGCCCGATCCCGCCCGCCGGGGTGGCGGCCACCCCGGGCGGCACCGACTACCTGCTCGGCGGCACCGCCGCGCTGCTGGCGACGGCCAGCGGCGGGGACGCCGGCGCGCGCTCGGCGCTCACGATCACGACGCGGCGGCGCAAGCTGACCAAGGCGGCGGGGATCACCGTCACCGGGCGGCTGCGGCCGGCGGCGGGCAACGAGCGCGTGACGGTCTCCTACCGCGGCGCCGGCTCGACCCGCTGGCAGCACCAGACGGTCAAGACGGCGGCCAACGGCGCGTTTACCACGAGCTGGCACGTGCGCAAGGGCGACAACGAGTTCGTCGCCCAGTGGCCGGGCGACTTCCGCTCCGCGGGCGACGGCTCGCCGCCGCTGACCGTCACGGTGTCGGGGCGGCGGCGCTAGGCGGCGCGGGCATGCGCGACCATCGGCATCCCGTCGCGGGGGCCGATGGTCGGCATCTGGCGCACGCGCAGCGCGTAGCCCGGCTGCAGCTCGAGGTCCCAGCCGGCGAGCACCCGCCGGGCGATGACGCCGATCTCGGCCTGCCCGAAGCGCATCCCCAGGCACGTGCGCGACCCGCCGCCGAACGGGACGTAGGCGCCCTTCGGGATCGCCTCGCGCCGGCCGGGCGCGAAGCGCGAGGGGTCGAAGCGCTCAGGGTCCTCCCACACGTCGGGCAGCCGGTGGCTGGCCCACGAGCAGTAGTTGACGGGGATGCCGCCCGGCACGTGCACGCCGCACAGCTCGAACGGCGCGATCGAGCGCCGCGGGCCGATCCACGCGGCGGGGTACAGGCGCAGCGTCTCGTCGAGCAGCAGGTCGAGGTCGGTGTCGCGCTGCTCGGGATGGCGGGCGAGCTCGTAGAACAGGAACGCGACCGTCGAGGTCGTCGTGTCGTGCCCGGCGAACAGCAGCGTCATCACGTGGTCGCGGATGTGCTGCTCGCTGAGCCCCGTGCCGTCCTCGTCGGTGGCGTCGAGCAGCAGGCTCAGGACGTCCTCGCCGCGCTGCCCGGTTGCCCGGCGGCGGTGGATCTCGGCGTAGATCAGCGCGTCGAGGCGCCGTCGCGCCTCCTGCATGCGGGTGAACGGCGTCCGCGGGCCGCGCACGATCTGCAGCAGGTAGTCCCGCGCGTAGAAGCCGAGCGCCTGCTCGAAGTCGTGGGCCGCCTGCGGCGCGCTCTCCTGGCGCAGCCCGAACAGGGCGCGCATCGCGATCCGCAGCGCCAGCTCGCGCGTCCAGTGGTAGAGGTCCAGGCGCATGCCGTCGTGCCACGGGTCGATCGCCCGCTGCACCTCGTCCTCCATGACGTCGCGGGCGGCCTCGATCCGCTCGCGGTGGAAGGCGGGCAGCATGATCTGGCGCGAGCTGCGGTGGAAGGCCCCGTCGATCGTCAGCATCCCGTCGCCGAGCAGCGGCAGCAGGTCCCCGAAGTGCCCCTCGCGCCACGAGAAGTTCGCCGCGTTGGCGACCGTGATGTGGTGGTTGGCCTCCGGGCCCAGCGCGAAGACGACGTTGCCATGGAGGATGCGCAGCGTGAAGACGGGCCCGAAGCGCTCGTAGGCCTCCAGCAGCAGCGGCAGCGGATCGCGCGCGAAGCGCCGCGTGCGCGCCATCGAGAACGACGTCTCGCCGGGCGGGAACGGGACCGTCGCGGCCCGCTCGCGGCGGATGTCGTCCGCCAGCGCCAGGAGCGGGTTCGTCGAGACGGGCGCGGGGCCGGCGAACGAGGACATGGCCCGAGCGTACCCCTGCACTGGCCGCGCGGCCAGCCCTCCGCACCGCCTCCGCCGGACGGACGATCGCGCCCGCATGCTGCCATACTGGCCCCTCCCCACGGGGGCGTAGCTCAGTTGGTTAGAGCGCCGGCCTGTCACGCCGGAGGTCGCGGGTTCGAGTCCCGTCGCTCCCGTAGCCCAACCGCCCGAAGGATACGGGGCATTCGGACGGAGTGGGGAGAGCGAGCCGCCGAC
>JAICJK010000196.1 GCA_025928415.1 Solirubrobacteraceae bacterium
CGCTTGCGCACCGCCTCGAGCCCCTCGAGGACGGTGATGTCGCGGGCGTCATAGCTGCCCGGGGTCCGGGGGCCGTCCTGCGTGCTGTCGTTGGCCATGTCCCTCTCTACGGACGTGAAAACGCCCCGGCTACGGGTCCACCTGCACCCGGCCGGGGCGGGAAAGAATCGGTAGACAGAACAATAGCACAATCGGGCCTCTCCCCCGGCCCCTCCGGCGGTCTGAAGTCCCTGCAAAGACGCCGTTTTCGCGCGTCATCGCGACGCCCCGCGCGCCCATGCTCCGGAGGCGGCGGCGCGACAGCGCAGCACCTGCACGCGGGCGCCCGGCACGGCGGCGGAGAGGCGGGCCACGACATCGCCCTGGAGCAGGTCGAGCTCCTGAGCCCAGACGGCCGACTCGCACGTCACCACGAGGGACGCGCCGGCCACCGCGGTCGGGGTCGCGTGGGCGGCGACGAGGTCGCCCACCGCCGCCGGCCAGGCGCGCTGGATGCGGCCGAGCGGCGTCAGCGGCTCGACGCGGTCGACGAGGTCCCCGAGCGCCACGGCGACGCCACGGGGGGACCGGCGGTGCCTCATCGGGTCAGCGCCCCCTCCCGCACCTCGCCCGCGTCGACGTGGAGCTGCGCGGCGCCGGCGTCGTCCGCGCCGGGGACGTGGCCGAGGTCCGTCGTCGTGACGACGCTCTGCCCCGCGGCGGTGATCCGCCGGACCAGCAGCTCCCGGCGGCCGGCGTCGAGCTCGCTCATGACGTCGTCCAGGAGCAGCAGCGGCGGGGCACCGCGCTCGGCGGTCAGGGCGTCGCGCTCGGCGAGCAGGAGCGCCAGCAGCGCCAGGCGCTGCTCGCCCTGGGACCCGTAGACGCGGAGCTCCCGGCCGTCGCGCAGCAGCGCGAGGTCGTCGCGGTGAGGGCCGTGACCGGTGAAGCCGCGCTCGAGATCGCCGTCCAGGCGCTCGGCCAGCTCCGCGGCGAACGCCACGGCGTCCGCAGCCCGCGTCCGGGGCCGGTAGCGCAGCTCCGCCTCCCCCTCGAGCCCGAGCTCCGTCCCGACGGCGGCGAACCGGCCGGCGAGCAGCTCGACGGCCTGGGCGCGGTCGGCGCGCAGGGCCAGCCCGGTGCGGGCCAGCTCGCTGTCCCACGTCGCGACGGCGCTGCGGGGGCTGCGCCCGGCGCGCACGTGGCCCAGCAGCGCGTTGCGCTGCGCGAGCACCTGGCCGTAGGCGCGCCGGGTGGCCGACCGACCGGGCCACAGCGCGGTCACGACCGCGTCGAGGTGCGAGCGCCTGAGCGCAGGCGGCCCCTTGACGAGCTCGAGGCGGTCCGGGAGGAAGACGCTGACCAGCGGGCGGCCGGGGGCGTCGAGCAGCCGCTCGACCTCCGCGCCGTCGACGCGCATGCGCTTGGCCTCCCCCGGCCGGAAGCCGACGGCCAGCTCGTGGCTGCCGTCGCGGTCGGCCGTCCCGACCTCCACGCGCGTCGCTTCGGCCCCGAACCGCACCACCTCGCGCTCGTTCGACGTGCGGCACGAGCGCCCCGTGCAGCCGAAGTACAGGCCTTCGAGCAGGTTCGTCTTCCCCGCTCCGTTGCGCCCGTGCACCACCGTCAGGCCGTCGCCGAGCGCCACGTCGGCCGCGGCGTAGGTCCGGAAGTCGCGCAGGCGCAGGCGCGTGACCAGCATCAGACGTTCAGGCGGATGGGCATGATGAGGTAGAGGAAGCCCGAGCCGTCGCCGGCCTCGATGAGGCCGGGCCGCAGGGGGCTGATGAGCTTGAGCACGACGTCGCCGGAATCCACGCTGTCCAGGCCGTCCTTGAGGAAGTCCGGGTTGAACCCGATCTCGAACGGTTCGCCGGCGAACGGCACCGGCAGGGGCTCGCTCGCCTCGCCGACGTCCGGGGTCTGGGCGGACACGGTGAGCTCGCCCTCGGTGAACGACAGGCGCAGGGGCGCGTTCTTCTGCGCCATCAGGCTGATGCGGCGCACGACCCCCGCGAGCTCGTCGCCCGGGACGTGCAGCTCGTGGTCGTAGGTCTCCGGGAGCAGCTGGCGGTAGTTCGGGAACTGGCCGTCGATCAGGCGGGAGGACAGCGTCACGGCGCCGGTCTCGAACACGACCTGGTTCTCCCGCATCCCGATCCGGATCTCCGGGTCCTCGGCGGCCGACACCACGCGCTCGAGCTCCTGCAGCGCCCGCGCCGGCACGTTGGCCTCGAAGCCGCCGTCGATGGCGTGCTCGAGCGTCGTCTCCTTGACGCTCAGCCGGTAGGAGTCCGTGGCGACCATCCGCAGCTCGGTGCCCGACACGGAGACGAGGATGCCGGTGAGGATCGGGCGCGTCTCGTCACGCGACGCGGAGCGAGCGACCTTGGCGATCGTCTCCACGAACGCGGCGGCCGGCAGGGCGACGACCTTGTCGGTCGCGGACTCGGGCATCGCCGGGAGCGGCGGGAAGTCGTCGGTGCGCAGCGTGCGGACGTGGAAGCGGGAGGGGCCCGCGACGACCTCGACGTCCTGCTCGGCGGCGCGCAGCTCGAGCGAGACGGGGCCGCCCGGGAGCTGACGGACGATGTCGAGCATCAGGCGCGCCGGCAGGACGACGGTGCCGTCGCGCTCGACTTCGGCCTCGAGGGGGACCCTCAGGCCGATCTCCATGTCCGTGGCCCGGAGCTCCACCGTGGTGCCGGCGGCGTCGAGCTGGACGCCGGAGAGCGCCTGCACGGCGCTGCGCGTCGACGCGACCCGCGAGGCCGTCTGGAGCTGGGCGAGCAGCGCCTGGGTCGTGGTGGCGATCTTCACGATGAGGACCTCAGTCGATCTACGTTCGGAGTCATAAGGGGTGTGCAGGTGTGCACAGGTGGCGTGAGCGCCCGCAAGGAGCGGGAACAGGACGCACAACCGCCAGGGTGACCGGGGTGCATGAGTGTGTCAGTCCCGCCGGTCTGATCCCGCGGCGATGCGGGCGGTGAGGGAGCGGGCGGTCTCGTAGGCGTCGGCGTCCTCGGCGAGCCGCGCGGCGGCGCGGCGGACGGCGTGCATGACGGTGGTGTGGCCCCGGTCGCCGAACTGCCGGCCGATGGCGGGGAGCGTCTCGTCGGTGTGCTCGCGCGCGAGGTACATGGCGAGCTGCCGGGGCCAGGCGAGGCGCGCGGTCCTGCTGGGGGACAGCAGCTCCTCGCGCGTGAGCGAGAAGGCCTCGCAGACGAGGGCCTGGATGTCGGCGACCGACATGGCGCGGCGGGGGCCGCGCCGGGCGCCTGCCCGCGTGGGCCCGCAGCGGTAGAGCCCGTCGAGGACCTCGGTGGCGAGCTCGGCGTCGAGCCGGAGGCCCTTCAGGGAGGCGAAGGCGACGACGCGGATGAGGGCCCCTTCAAGGGCGCGGATGTTGGTGGTGATGCGGTCGGCGATGACGTCGAGCACCGCCGGATCGGCGAGCGCGATGCGGTCGTGGTCGACGCGCTTGGCCAGGACGGTCAGGCGGGTGGCGCGGTCCGGTGGCCGGATGTCGGTGACGAGGCCGGCCTCGAAGCGCTCGCGCAGGCGGTCCTCGAGGGCGCCGAGGTCGCGCGGGAGGCGATCGGAGGTCAGCACGAGCTGGCTGCCGGTCTCCAGCAGCGCGTTGAAGGTGTGGAAGAACTCCTCCTCGGTCTTGGCCTTCGACTCGAGGAACTGCACGTCGTCGACGAGCAGCACGTCCGTGTGGCGGTAGCGGCCCTTGAAGCGGTCCACGGCCTGCGAGGAGTGCGACTGCAGCGCGCCGACGAACTCGTTGGTGAACTGCTCGACGGTGGCGTAGCGGACCACGAGGCCATCGCCGTGGCTGCGCACGTAGTTGCCGATCGAGTGCAGCAGGTGGGTCTTGCCGACGCCCGGCGGGCCGTAGATGAACAGCGGGTTGTAGGCCTGCCCGGGAAGCTCGGCGACCGCGAGGGCCGCGGCATGGGCGAAGCGGTTGGCGTCGCCGATCACGAACTGGCCGAAGGTGAACTTGGGGCTCAGCGCACAGCTCGCGGGCTCCGGCGCAGGGGCGGCGGCGGGCGCCGCGTCGCGCCCGGAGGACGAGCGCGCCGCCGCGCGAGCGGAGGAGTCGGCCACCGCCACCGCGAGATCGGCGAACCCGGCCTCGCGCACGGCGCGCGCCAGCACCCCGGCGAAGCGGTCGGCGACCCAGGCACGGATCTCGTCCGGGCCCTCGAGGGTGAGCACCGGCGGGGAGCCGCCGACGCTCACGGCCTTCAGCGGCGCGAGCCAGATGTCGTACGTCGCCGGCGGCACCGCGCCGCGCAGGACGGCCTGGATGCCCGACCAGATGTGCGTCGGATCCTGGTTCACGGCAGCGGAAGACGACTCCTCGGGAGGGGGTGCGGAGGGCGGCGAGGAACGGGCCCCGGGGCGGGGCCCGGGAGGCGGTGGGTGCGGGGGCACCCGTCCGCGGGGCGGCGAATATACCAACGGCGCCGCGCCCCGTAGGCGCGCCCGGACGGCCCCGGCGGAGGGACCTCGCAAATCGCGATGAATTCCGTCCGAGCCGCCCGTCGCGGCGCGTGCACGGGTTGTCGACAGCCCATGCACACCGACGGTGGCGGTACACTGCGACGCCCGTTCCGGACGAGGTCCTCCCGCCATGAAGCGCACCTACCAGCCCAAGAAGCGCAAGCGAGCCCGCACCCACGGCTTCCGCAACCGCATGCAGACGCGTGCGGGCCGTCTGACGCTCAAGCGGCGCCGCGCCAAGGGCCGCAAGCGTCTCGCCGTCTAGTGTGACCGGCCCTGCCCGCCCTCCACGGCCGCCGTCGCGCCGTGCGCGGCGCGGGCGCCTGACGCGCTCCGCCGAGTTCGAGCGGGTCTATCGCCAGGGCCGGTCCCACGGCAACCGGTTCCTCGTCCTCTACACGTTCCCGCGCGGGAACGGCCCGGCCGGCGCGGATGCCGCCGACACGGGCCCGCGACTGGGCCTGTCGGTGTCGCGCAAGGTGGGCGGCGCCGTCGAGCGCAACAAGGTCAAGCGCCTGCTGCGCGAGGCGTTCACGCTCGAGGCCGAGCGCGTCGACGCGAGCTGGGACGAGGACGTCGTCGTCGTGGCCCGCCCGGACGCGCGGGACCTCGCCGACCGCGAGGGGCTCGCCGGGGTGCGCGCGGCGCTCGCCGAGCTCCTGGCCCGGGCCGCGGGCGCAGAGCGCCACCGGCCCGACGCCTCGTCGTGAGCGCGCTGCGCCGCATCGCCGTCGCGCCGATCGTCGTCTATCAGCGCTGGATCAGCCCAGGGCTGCCGCGGCGCTGCAAGTACGAGCCGACCTGCTCGCACTACGCCACGCAGGCGATTTCGGAGTTCGGCATACTCCGGGGCCTGGTCCTCGCGGGGTGGCGGCTGCTGCGCTGCAACCCGTGGAGCCACGGCGGATACGACCCCGTCAGCGCCCAGCGTCTGTTCCGTGCCCCCGCCGCGCCCGCCGGCCCGTCGGGCGGCGATCACCCCGTCCCCCGCGCCTGAGCCATGCCCTTCGTCTCCGCAAACGTCTTCCAGCCGCTCATCGATGTCTTCGAGCAGGTCCTGCTGTTCTTCCACAACCACGTGGGGCTGGGCTGGGGCCTGTCGATCATCGCGCTGACGGTGACCGTCCGCGC
>JAICJK010000596.1 GCA_025928415.1 Solirubrobacteraceae bacterium
CGCGGCGGTCGTCGTCGCCGTCGCCGCCGCCGGCGCCGGCGCGGTCGCCGTCCCCCACCCCCGCGCGCTGCCGCGCCCGCCGCGCCGCGAGCCGGACCTCTCCGGGGTCGGCCCGTTCTGGCGCTGGGTGCTCCCCGGGGGGATCGTGCTGGCCGGCATCGCGGGGGCGATGGCCGTCGCCGGGGTGTTCTGAGCGCGCCCGTCGCGGCGCTCGCGCTGCGCAGCGCTAAGGTCGCGCCATGGCGTCCGGCCCGTCCGAGCAGGACATCCGCGCGGTGGGCTCCGCCCTCGCGCGCGGGTTCCCGTCCGGCCGCGCGCACCCGCTCAAGGCGCTCGACGACAAGGCGATGGACCTCGCCTCCCAGGACGAGCAGCTCAAGGCCGCGCTGTTCCGCTTCGTCGACGTCGTCCCCGCCTGCCGCTCGCTCGACGACCTCGCGCGCCACCTCAGCGGCTTCCTCACCGAGGTCGACGAGCCGCCGCCGCCGCTCGAGGTCGCGATCCGGATGTCGTCCACCCGGGCCGGCCGCACCGCGCTCGGCGCCGCGGCCGCCCGCGGCGTGCGCCACATGGCCCACCGCTTCATCGTCGGCGAGTCCCCGCAGGCCGCCCTGGGCGTGCTCGAGAGCCTGTGGAAGCGCGGCGTCGCCACCTCGATGGACCTGCTCGGCGAGGCGACGGTCACCACCGCCGAGGCCGACCGCTACGCCGTGCGCTGCAGCGAGGCGCTGGAGACCGTCGCGCGGGCCGCGCGCGCCTGGCCGCCGCGCGACCTGCTCGAGCGCGATGCGCAGGGCCCGCTGCCCCGCGCGAACCTCAGCGTGAAGGTGTCCGCCCTGACGCCGCTGCTGCGCCCCGACGCCCCGGAGCGCGGTCAGCGCGATGCCCTCCCCCGCCTGCGCGAGCTGCTGCGCCGCGCCAAGGCGCTGGGCGCCCACCTGCACATCGACATGGAGTCCTTCGACTCGCGCGAGGCGATCACCGACCTCGTGCTCGCCCTGCTGCGCGAGGACGAGTTCCGCGACGGCCCGTCGACGGGCGTCGTCCTGCAGGCCTACCTGCGCGACTCGCCCGAGCTGCTCGACCGGATCCTCGACTCGATCCGGGCCACGCCGCGCGCCACCCCGCTCGTCGTGCGGCTGGTCAAGGGCGCCTACTGGGACCACGAGGTCGTCGACGCCCGCCAGCACGGCTGGGAGCCGCCGGTCTTCGAGGTCAAGAAGGACTCCGACCGCAACTTCGAGACGCTCACCCGGCGCCTGCTCGAGGCCCGGCCGGACGTCCGCGTGGCGATCGCCAGCCACAACCTGCGCTCGGTCGCCCACGCCGTCGCGGCCAACCGCGCGCTCGGCGGCTCCGACGCGGACCTCGAGCTCCAGGTCCTGCGCGGCCTCGGGGACCCGCTGCAGGACGCCCTGGCCGCCGGCGGGCTGCGGGTCCGGACCTACTGCCCGGTCGGCGACCTCGTCTCGGGCATGGCCTACCTCGTCCGCCGCCTGCTGGAGAACACGAGCAACGACTCGTTCCTGGCCGACCAGGCCAAGGGCGTCGCGCTCGACGAGCTGCTCGCCGCCCCGTGACGTCATGAGCACCCCGACCGCCCCCACCGCCTCCGCCCCGCCGTCGTTCGCCAACGAGCCCGTGCTCGAGCTGCGCCGCGCGCCCGCGCGCCAGGGCCTGCTGGACGCCCTGGCCGAGCTCGACGCGACGCTGCCCGTCCGCGCGCCGGTGCTCATCGGCGGGGATCGCCGCGAGGGCGATGGGCTCGTCTCGACCGACCCGGGCGACCCGCAGCGCGTCGTGGCGCTCGCCGCCCTGGCCGGCCCGTCGGACGTCGACGCCGCGGTCGCCGCCGCCGAGCGGGCCCGGCGCGGTTGGGCGCAGGCCCCGGCGGCGCGGCGCGCC
>JAICJK010000609.1 GCA_025928415.1 Solirubrobacteraceae bacterium
GCTCGGCGCGCCGACGCAGTTCACCGGCTACGAGCACCTCGAGGAGCACACGACGGTCAGCGGCGTGGAGCGCCGGGACGGGCGCACGTTCGTCAAGCTCGCGGCGTCCCCGTTCTACGCGCAGGGCGGCGGGCAGGTCTCCGACGCCGGCTCGATCGCCTGCGAGCACGGCGACTGCGAGGCGCAGGTCGCCGACGTGGTGCGCGCCGGCGACGACCAGGCGGTCGTGGTCGAGCTCGTCCGCGGGGAGGTCCAGGAGGGCGAGCGCGTCGTGGCGCGGGTCGACCGCGCGGCGCGGCACGCGACCGCGGCCAACCACACAGCGACGCACCTGCTGCACGCGGCGCTGCGCCGCGCGCTGGGGGACCACGTGCGCCAGGCGGGCTCCTACGTCGGCCCGGACAAGCTGCGCTTCGACTTCACCCACACGTCGCGCCTGGACGACGGCCAGCGCGCCGAGATCGAGGACCAGGTCAACGCGTGGATCCTGGCCAACCACCCGGTCCGGGCGATCACGACGACGCTCGACGAGGCCAAGGAGCTCGGCGCGATGGCGCTGTTCGGCGAGAAGTACGGCGACGTCGTGCGCATGGTCGAGGTCGGCGAGGGCGACTTCTCCCGCGAGCTGTGCGGCGGCACGCACGTGCGCTCGACGGCGGAGATCGGGCTGCTGAAGATCCTGTCCGAGGGCTCCAGCGCGTCGAACGTGCGCCGGATCGAGGCGATCACCGGCCCGGAGGCCGTCGGCCTGCTGCGCCGCGAGGACGCGCTGCTGCGCCAGGCGGCGGGCGCGCTGCGCAGCGCGCCCGAGGGCGTCGTGGAGGCGATCGGCGCGCTGCAGGACCGCGCCAAGGCGGCGGCGCGCTCGGGCGCGGCGGGCAACGGCGGCGTGGACGCCGCGGCGCTGGCGGGCCGCGCGGAGGACGTCGCCGGCGCGCGGGTGCTGACCGAGGCCGTCGAGGGCGTGGGGGCCAAGGAGCTGCCCGACCTCGCCGACCGCGTCAAGGGGCGGCTGGGCGACGACAGCGCGATCGTGCTGGGCAGCGCGGTGGACGGCAAGGTGGCGCTGGTGGCGGCGGTCGCCCCGGGCCTCGTGGCGCGCGGCGTGAAGGCCGGCGCGGTGGTCAAGGTCGCCGCCGAGGTCGCGGGCGGCGGCGGCGGGGGCCGCGACACGATGGCCCAGGCCGGGGGCCGGGACCCCGGCAAGCTGCCCGAGGCGCTCGCCGCCGCGCGCGCGGCGATCGAGTCCGCCTTGGCCTGAGCTACGTTGTGCGGATCTTGGCGCTCGACTACGGCTCCGCCCGCTGCGGCTGTGCGCTCAGCGACCCGACCGGCACGCTGGCCACCCCGATCGACCCCGTCCTGCGACCGGCCACGCGCAGGGGCTTCGCGGCCCTCGTCGGCCTCGTGCGCGAGCACGGCGTCAAGCGCGTGGTCGTCGGGCTGCCCGTCGGCCTGAGCGGCGCCGACACCGCCCAGACGCGCGAGGCGCGCGCCTTCGCCGACCGCCTGCGCGACGGGCTGCGCGGCGTCCCGGTCGACCTCTACGACGAGCGCTTCACGACGTCGATCGCGGCGCGCGCCGGTGGCGACCGCGCCTCGGAGGACTCGCGGGCGGCCGCCGTGCTGCTCGAGGACTACCTGGCCCGCCACGGTCACGAGCTGCGCGCATGAGTCCGCTGTTCGGGCGCGGCGGTGACGGGGAGGCCGAGCGGCGCGAGCGCAGCGCCGAGGAGCGCGAGCGCGCCCGCCTGGAGCGCGAGGCGCGGCGCGCGCGCCGCGAGGGCCGCGCCACCCCGGACGTCCCGGCCGGGCCCGCAGCGCCCGTCGACGAGCC
>JAICJK010000356.1 GCA_025928415.1 Solirubrobacteraceae bacterium
CGCGGCGCATGACCCCGCCGCCCGAGGCCGCCGTCGCCGTCCGCGCGCGCCGCCCGCGCGCCGGGGCGCTCGCCCGCGGGGCGGGGGTGCTGTGGCGCTTCGCGCGCCCGCACACCATCATCGGGACGACGCTCAGCGTCGCCGGGCTCTACGTCGTCGCGGCCTCCGAGCTGCCCGGGGTCGGCCTCGCCGGCTCCGACGGCGTGTTCCAGCTCGCCTGCACGCTGCTCGCCGCCCTCTGCGTCAACGTCTTCATCGTCGGCGTCAACGAGCTCACCGACGTCGAGATCGACCGGATCAACAAGCCGTACCTGCCGCTCGCGGCCGGCGACCTGTCGCGCCGCGGCGCGATCGCGATCGTCGCGACGGCCGCGGTCGTGCCCGTCGCGATGGCGGTGACCCAGGGCGTCCTCGAGGTCGCAGCCGTCCTCGCCGGCCTGGCCATCGGCGCGGCCTACTCGCTGCCGCCGCTGCGCCTCAAGCGCTTCCCCACGGCGGCCTCGCTGAGCATCTCGCTGGTGCGCGCGCTCGTCGTCAACCTCGGGGTCTACGCGCACTTCACCCGCGCTCTGGCGGGGACCGGCTCCATCGCCGGGCCGGTGTGGGCGCTCACGCTGTTCGTGCTCCCGTTCTCCTTCGCGATCGCGATCCTCAAGGACGTCCCGGACATCGAGGGCGACCGCCGCTACCGGATCACGACGTTCAGCGTGCGCTTCGGCGCCGAGCACGTCGTCCGGCTGGCGCTCGGCGTGCTGACCGTCGCCTACCTGGCGATGGCGACGCTCGGCGCCGTCCTGCTCGACACGGTCAGCGCGCCGGTGCTGATCGCGACGCACCTGCTGGGGCTCGGGCTGCTGTGGCGCTGGCGCGCGGGCGTCGACGTCCACGACCGCGTCGCGTTCACCGGCTTCTACATGGCCGTGTGGAAGCTCTTCTTCCTCGAGTACGTGTTCGTCGCGCTCGCCTGCGTCGCGCGGTAGCCCGGCGCGGCCTACAGGCTGATCCAGCCGTCCTGGACGGCGAGCGCCACCAGGTGCGGCCGCGTGCTGGCGCCGAGCTTGCCCATCACGTTGCGCACGTGCGAGCGGACGGTCTCGGGCGAGAGCATGAGCTCCTGCGCGATCTGCTCCCCGGTCAGCCCGCCCGCGAGCATCCGGACGACCTGCAGCTCGCGCTCGGACGGCCGCGCGGGCACGCCGCCGCGGGCGACGGCGATCCCCCGCCGCGCGAAGCGCCGCGGGAGGGCCGAGCGCAGGGCGAGGAGGTGCGCGGCGGGCTCGTCGGGAACGCTCTGGGCGTGGACCTCGATGCGACGGCCGTCGGCGAGCATCAGGTCGGTCGAGCCCGGCTCCCAGGCGTCGCGCTCGAGCAGCATCCGCAGCCGCGTGGCGGTCGCGGCCCGCTCGTGCGGGGCGCTGAGCGCGTCGAGCGCCGTGCCGGCCAGCGCGGCGCGCGGGAGGCGCAGGAGCTGCGCCGCGGCGCGGTTGACCTCGCGCAGGACGCCGTCGTCGTCGGCCAGCGCGAGCGCGCTGCGGCTCTGGGCGAGCACGGCCGCCGGCAACCCGGCGCCCGGGGCCGTCGTCGCGTCGAGGTGGAGCGTCTGTCCCGCCATGCGGCAGTTCCTACCGCGCCGGATCGGCCCGCCGGAGGGCGACCGGCTGGGTGCATGGGTTCTGGCCCGCAGTCCGTGCAAAGGCACGGCCTGTGCAGGGAATCCGCCGCGCCCGGCGCCGGGCGCGGTGCGAAGATGGCGCCATGGACCAGCACCGCCACGAGCGGATCCTCATCGAGACGGCGCGCCATCGGCTCATGGGCACCCTGACGCTCGCCCGCGACGGCTACCGCAGCCGCGTCTCGGACGTCCTCAACGCGACCGAGCGCGACTTCATCTCGCTGACCGACGTGACGGTCGAGCTGATCGACCACGACGGCCCGGGCACCCAGCACGCCTTCGTGGCGATCTCCCGCCACCAGATCGTCATCGCGATCCCCGAGAGCGGCGACGACCCGCCGCCGACGCTCACCGCGGTGCCGTAGAGCGCGCGGCGCGGCACCTCGCCGCGGCCGCGGCGCCGCGCGCTCTCCGCCGCGGCGCCCGGGGGTTCCCCCCACCCCCGATCCGCGGGGCTGCACCCACGACAGCCGGACGACCGGCTGCGACCGTGCCTGGCGTCAGGTCCTCCCGAACCGGAAAGCCCCAGATGCCCGCCGACACCCCGCCCCCCACCACCCCGCGCAGCCGCCCAGGCGCCGCGCGCGCCGGCCTTCTCGTCGCCGGCGCCGTCGCCGCCGTGCTCGCCCTCGCCCTCCTGATCGGCGGCGGCGTGGCGCTGTGGATCGACGGCAAGAAGGACGACGCCGGCTACCTGTCCACGAGCCGCCACGAGTTCTCCGCGCGCACCGCGGCCCTGGCCAGCGACAACCTCGATCTGGACCTGGACGGCGCCCAGCGCGTCGTCGGCTCGACCGACTTCGGCAAGGTCCGCCTCGAGGTCAGCCCGCGCACGGGCCGGCCGGTCTTCGTCGGGATCGCGCGGACCCGCGACGTCTCGGCCTACCTGCGCCGCGTCGCCCACACGACGGTCCGCGACATCGACGCCTGGCCGTTCAGCGCCCACCAGCACGACCATCCCGGCGCCCGGCGCGCGGCGGCGCCCGCCACCCGCCCGATCTGGGCCGCCTCGGCGCAGGGCGCCGGCGAGCAGGAGCTGACCTGGCGCGTCCGGGACGGCTCGTGGTCGGTCGTCGTCATGAACGCCGACGGATCGCCCGGCGTCGACGCCGACGTGCGCGCCGGCGCCAAGGTCCCGTTCCTCGGCACGGCCGGCTGGAGCGCCATGGGCGTCGGCGGCATGCTGCTCGCCCTCGCGGCGGCGCTCGTCGTCCTCGGCCTGCGGCCCCCGCGGCCGCGCCCGCCCGCCGGCACCCCCGCGCCCGCGCCGGGGCCGATGGTCGCGGCCTGAGCACCCGCCGATCGCAGCCGGCGTGCCGCCGGCCGATGGTGGGGCTGGCCGTACCTCAAGACACCGGCCTGCCCGACCGTGCCGGCCGCCCCCTGCGGCCATGATGTCCGTCGTGACCACCCCGACCGGCATCTCTCTCATCTCCGCCGCCGGGGTCAGCGCGAGCGCCACCGTGACGAGTCTCTCTTCCTCGTCGAGCGCCGCCTTGTCCGTGCCCTAGGCCGGGCGCGCCCGTCGATCCCTCCTCCCGACGGGCGCGCCCGGGCGCACGGCGCCCCCTCGCCTCACGGCGAGAGCCGCAGCAGCAGCGCCGACCGCGGCGGCACGACCACGCGGAAGCCGCCGTCGCCGGCGGGGCGGCGGTGGGCGACCCGCCTCGGCCGCCAGCGCCCGCGCGCGTCGACAGCCGCGCCGGCCAGGCGGACGCCGGTGGACGTCTCGAGCGCCGGGGCGGTCAGCGGGAGCAGTGCGGCGGTCCGCAACGCCGTACGGCCCAGCGAGCGGACGGCGAGGCGGATCCGGCGGCGACCCGCGTTCACGGCCACGACGTCGAGCCCGCGCCGCCCAGAGCGACGCAGCGCGTCGACGGTCAGCGACGGGGGATGCCGCGAGAGGGTCGCGCGTGCGAAGCGGGCGCCCTCGAGACGGTGGAAGAGCAGGAGCGCGTACCACTCGGGCATGGCCCGCAGGCGGCCCTGCTCCCAGTCCGCGGGGGCCGGCGCGCACACGGCCGAGTAACCCGTGCACTCCGGGAG
>JAICJK010000178.1 GCA_025928415.1 Solirubrobacteraceae bacterium
CGTGCTCAAGGACCTCATCGTGGACATGGACGCGGTGCACTGGAAGAAGATCCAGCGCGTCACGCCGTGGCTGATCAACAAGCAGCCGATCCCGGAGCGCGAGTACCTCGTCGACCGCGAGGCGATGGTCGACGTCACGCAGTCGATGGCCTGCATCCAGTGCGGCGCCTGCGTCTCGGACTGCCTGTCGATGGAGGTCGACCCGCTGTTCATCGGCCCGGCGGCGCTCGCCAAGGCCTACCGCTTCGTAGGGGACCCCCGCGACGACCAGCAGCGCGAGCGGTTGCGCGACCTCGCCGAGGACCCGCACGGCCTCTACGACTGCACGCACTGCTTCAAGTGCATCGACGCGTGCCCGAAGGGCGTCGCCCCGATGAGCCAGATCATGCGCCTGCGCCGCCGCGCGACCGGCGACCACCACATCGTCGACCGCAACAACGGCGAGCGCCACGAGTCGGCGTTCGTCACGCTCGTGCGCCAGGGCGGCCTGCTGCACGAGGCCGAGCTGCTGCCGCGCTCCTACGGCGGCGACTCGTGGTTCGGCAAGTTCGCCCCCAAGGCTGCCGCGGAGCTCGTCGACTCGCTGCCGGTGATCACGCGCGCGCTCTTGCGCCGCAAGGTCACGCCGAAGGGCGCGCTGGCGCCGCACCGGCTCCCCAAGGACGCGATCAAGGAGTGCCGGTCGATCTTCGAGAAGGTCGACGAGCGCCCCGAGCGCCTGGAGCTCAACCTCTACATCTCGGGCTACGACGAGGAGTCCGAAGGGGCGCAGGGGCCGAGCGCCGGCGCCGCCGCGGGCGGCGGCGAGGACGGCGCGATGACCTCGGCCCCGGGCCCGAACCCCGAAGGAAGGACCAAGGAATGAAGGTCGCCTACTGGCCGGGCTGCGTGAGCCGCGGCTTCACCCCCGAGCTGCACGGCTCCGTGGCCAAGGTCGCGCCGCTGCTGGACATCGAGCTGATCGAGCTCGACCGCGCCTGCTGCACCGGCGCGGGCGTCATCGCCGAGCACAACCAGGAGCTCGCGGACACGCTCAACGGGCGCACCTTCGCGCTGGCCCAGCAGGCGATGCGCAACGACGGCGCCGAGCTGATGATGAACATCTGCTCGACCTGTCAGGGCGCGCAGTCCGAGGCCCAGGAGCGCCTGGACGCCAACGCGGAGTACCGCGCGCACGTCAACGAGACGATCAAGGCCACGTCGGACGTCGTCTACGAGAAGGGCATCACCAACAAGAACTTCCTCTGGCTGCTGGTCGAGGAGATCGGGCTCGAGGCGCTGAAGGCGAAGGTCACCCGGCCCCTGACGAACCTCAAGGTCGGCCCGTTCTACGGGTGCTACATCGTCCGGCCGATCGACCGCCTCGGCATCTCGAACGACCTGCCGCGCGACACCTACCTCGCGCAGGTCATCGAGGCCCTCGGCGGCACCGTGATCGACTACGCCGGCTCGCACAAGTGCTGCGGGTTCCCGATCATCACGATGAACAAGAAGGCGTCGCTGGCCCAGGCCGGCCGCCACCTCGGCGACGCCGTCGACGCGGACGCCGACTGCCTGGTGACGCCGTGCCCGCTCTGCCATTTGAACCTCGACCTGCAGCAGCCGCTCGCGGCGCGCGAGGCGGGCCGCACGCTCGACATGCCGGTGCTGCACCTCCCGCAGCTCGTCGGCCTGGCGCTCGGGCTCGAGCCGAAGGAGCTCGGGATGCAGCGCCACGTCGTCAAGCCCACGTCGGTCATCGACTGGACGACCACCGTGGTCGCCGGCGTCGGGGCCGGCGAGGGCGGCTGGTAGCCCGCGCGGCGCTCAGCCGGCCGGATGGCCGAGGCGCTGCTCGGCCAGGCGCTCGGCGGCCTGCGCGGCGGCGTGGTGCGCCGTCCTGCGGGGGCCCTCGGCGCGCTCGGCGCGCAGCTCCTCCTGCGCCGCGAGGGCGAACAGCCCCGCGGTCCCCAGCGCCTCGAGGCGGTCGCGGACAGGGCGCGCCTTGCCCTCGAGCCTGCGGCTGACGGCGGTCAGCCGCCGCTGCAGCCGGGCGAGATGGTCGTCGTGGGGATCGTGGCCGGCGGGATGCATCCGCCGCCATCCTGCCCCATCGGCGCGGCGCCGTGGCCGCGCAGGTCAGAATTCTGGTCGAAGGTCCTGGGCGGCACATTCGCCTGGCGGCTCATGTGCTTTGCGCAGAGCGCTCACCTGCCCGGCCGTGCCAGCGCCGGACGAAGACGGCTCTGCCGGATTCGTCTCAAGCGAATGAGGCGCCAGCCGAAATTCGCCGTCTTCGTCCGGGCTCGGGCAGTCAGGCGGCGGCGGGCACCGCGCCGGCGGCGTGTGTGCCCAACAGTCCCTGCTCGACGACGAGCTCGGCGAGCTGCACGGCGTTGAGCGCCGCGCCCTTGCGCAGGTTGTCGGCGACGATGAACAGGGCCAGCCCGCGCTCGTGGCCGGGGTCGCGCCGGATGCGCCCGACGTAGACGGCGTCCTGCCCGTCGGCGTCGATGGCCATCGGGTAGACGCCGGCCGCCGGGTCGTCGAGGACCACGACGCCGGGCGCGGCCTCGAGCAGCTCGCGGGCGCGTTCGGGGCTCAGCGGGGCGCGGGTCTCGACGGTCACCGCCTCGGAGTGGCCGTTGACCACGGGGACGCGCACGCACGTCGGCGACACGCGGATGCTCTGGTCGCCGAGGATCTTGCGCGTCTCGTTGATGAGCTTGCGCTCCTCGTCGGTGTGGTCGTCGCCGGGCGGGAACGAGCCGGCGTGCGGGAGCGCGTTGAACGCGATCTGGTGCGCGTAGGTCGCCGCCGGCGCGACGTCGGCGCCGCGCAGGACGGCCTGCGACTGGCCGAGCAGCTCGTCGACCGCCGCCTTGCCGGTGCCCGAGACCGCCTGGTAGGTGCTGACCACGAGCCGCTCGATGCCGGCCTCGTCCTGCAGCGGCTTGAGCGCGACGACCATCTGCATCGTCGAGCAGTTCGGGTTGGCGATGATGCCGCGGTGGGCGCGCAGGTCGTCCGGGTTGACCTCGGCCACGACGAGCGGGACGTCGTCGTGCATGCGCCAGGCGCTCGAGTTGTCGATCACCACGGCGCCGCCGGCGGCGAAGCGCGGGGACCACAGCTTCGAGGTCGACCCGCCCGCGCTGAACAGCGCGAGGTCGAAGCCCTTGACGCCCTCCTCGGTGAGCGGCTGCACCACGAGACCGGAGCGAATCGTCTTGCCCGCCGAGCGCTCCGAGGCGAACGGGACGACCTCGGCGATCCGGTCGCCGCCCCAGAACGGGCGCTGCTCGAGGAGGTCCAGCAGGACGCCGCCGACCTGGCCGGTGGCGCCGACGACGGCGATGCGCAGGCCGCTCATGCGAACTCTCCGAAGGGTTGCTCGGGGCGGATGGTGTCGGGCCCGGCCAGCTCGAAGGCGCTGTGCAGCGCCCGCACGGCGTCGGGGACGCGGTCCCCCTGCACGACGCAGGAGATCCGGATCGACGACGTGGAGATCATCTCGATGTTGATCTCCTGCTCGCCGAGCGTCCGGAAGACCTTGGCGGCGACGCCCGGATGGGACTTCATGCCGGCGCCGACGATCGACACCTTGCCCATCGCCGGGTCGGCGACGACCGAGATGCCGTGCTCCGAGGCGATGGGGTCCAGGGCGATCTGCGCCGCGGTCACGTCGTCGCGCGGGACGGTGAACGACATGTCGGCGCGGGCGCCCTCGCTGACGGGCTCGTTCTGGATGATCATGTCGATGTTCACGTTCGCGTCGGCCAGCGCGGTGGTGACACGGCCGGCGATGCCCGGCGTGTCGGGGACGCCGAGCAGCGTGACGCGGGCCTCCCCGGTCGAGTGCGTGACGGCGGTGATGAGTGGGTGCTCCACGGTCTCCTCTTCGCTCACGATCACGGTACCGGGCGCGTCCTCGAAGCTCGATCGGCAGTGGATGCGCACGCCGTGGTTGCGCGCGTACTCGACGCTGCGCAGCTGCAGCACGCCGGCGCCGGAAGCCGACATCTCGAGCATCTCGTCGAACGACACGACCGCGAGCTTGCGGGCGTCGGGGACGATCCGCGGGTCCGCCGAGAAGACGCCCGCCACGTCGGTGTAGATCTCGCAGACGTCGGCGCCGACGGCCGCGGCCAGCGCCACCGCCGTGGTGTCCGAGCCGCCGCGCCCGAGCGTCGTGACGTCCTTGGCCGTCGAGACGCCCTGGAAGCCCGCGACGAGCACGATCGAGTCGTCGTCCAGCGCGGACATGATGCGGTCGGCGCGCACGTCGAGGATCCGGGCCTTGGTGTGCGAGGTGTCGGTGACGATGCCGGCCTGCGAGCCCGTGAGCGAGATCGCCCGGTGGCCGAGGTCGTTGATGGCCATGGCGCACAGCGCGCAGGACACCCGCTCGCCGGTCGACAGCAGCATGTCCATCTCGCGCGGGTCGGGGTGGGGCGAGACCTCCTGCGCGTCGGCGATCAGCCGGTCGGTCTCCTTCCCGCGCGCGCTGAGGACGGCCACGACGCGATGGCCCGCCTCGCGCTTGGCCACGATGCGCGCGGCCGCGCCCTTGAGGCGCCCGGCGTCGGCGACCGACGTGCCGCCGAACTTCATGACCACGGTGGACGACATGCGACGGCGAAGAATAGGGCGGGCCCGCCGCGGCCGGACGAAGACGGCTCTGCCGGATTCGTCCAAGCACATGAGCCGCCAGGCGAATGTGCCGCGCCCTGCGCGAATCTGCCTAGATGGCCCGGCGGCCCGCGAGGGCGCGGCCGAGGGTGACCTCGTCGGCGTACTCGAGGTCGCCGCCGACCGGCAGGCCGGAGGCCAGGCGGGTGATCGTCAGCTCGGGCGAGCGCTCGCGCAGCGCGGTGGCGATGTGCAGGGCGGTCGCCTCGCCCGTGGTCGTCGGGTTGGTCGCCAGCACGACCTCGGTGACGCGCGGCTCCTGGTCGGCGACGCGGGCGTAGAGCTCGGCGATCTTCAGGTCGTCGGGATCGATGCCGTCGATCGGCGACAGCGCGCCGCCGAGCACGTGGTACCGGCCGCGGTACTCGTGCGTGCGCTCGACCGGGACGACGTCCCCGGGCTCCTCGACGACGCAGATCACCGTGGCGTCGCGGCGCTCGTCCTGGCAGATGCGGCAGCGCGGCTCGTCGGCGAGGTTGAAGCAGATCTCGCACAGGCCGACGCGCTCCTTGACCTCGCGGATCGCGTCGGCGAGCGCGAAGGCCTCCTCGCGCTCGGCGCGCAGCAGGTGGAAGGCCAGGCGCTGGGCGGTGCGCTGCCCGACCCCGGGCAGGCGGCCGAGCTCGGTGATGAGGCGCTGGACCGGCGGGGCGTACAAGCGGCGCTGCTTAGAACAGCCCGGGCGGCAGGCCCAGGGAGCTCGGGTCGAGGCCGCCCGTCAGGCCGCCCATCTTCTTGGCGGCCAGCTCCTGGGCGGAGCGCAGGCCCTCGTTGACCGCCGCGAGCACCATGTCCTGCAGCAGCTCGGGGTCCTCGGGGTCGATGGCCTCGGGGTCGATCGTGATCGCCTTGACGACCTGGTCGCCCGAGACGGTGACGGTGACCATGCCGCCGCCGGCGGTCGCGGTGACCTCCTCGTCCTTGAGGGCCTCCTGCGCGGCCATCATGTCCTGCTGCATCTTCTGGACCTGGCGCAGCATCTGGTTCATGTTCGGCTGGGGCATCTGGCTCAGGGCTCCGGGGAGGGGTCGGGGTCGTCTTCGGGCACGATCTCGATGGCGTCGAACTCGGCCTTGAAGCGGTCGACCCAGTCCTCGCCGCCGGCGGGGGCGCCCGGCGCGGCGGGGGCGGCAAGCGACGGGTCGGGGCCGAGCTCGGCGAGGTCGCGCGTCTCGAAGACGATGCGGGGCTGGGCCCCGGTGAGCGTCCGCACGGCCTCGGCCAGGATCGCCTTGCTCTCGCCGTCCTCGCA
>JAICJK010000145.1 GCA_025928415.1 Solirubrobacteraceae bacterium
AGAGCCCGGCCCGCCCGCCCACGCGGGGCACCCTGCCGACGCGGCACGGCCTGACCCCGGGGCGCAGGGCGCGGCCGGCGACGCCGACGGCGCCGGGCGCGGCCACGCGATCGCACCCTCCGGCGATCACTCCGGCCAGGGCCAGTACACGGATCCGCTCGGCCCGCCCACGCCGGGCCCCGCGGCCCCCGCGGCCACGAAGGCGAAGGCCTACGGGCGCTACTGCGCCAAGCAGAGCCGCCGCCATGTCGCCGGGCGGAAGGGCACGCCCTTCTCCCAGTGCGTCACCGCGATGGCCAAGCTGGCGAAGGGGGAGACGAAGAGCCCGGCCCGCGCCTGCAGGGCGCTCAGCCGCAAGCACGTCGCCGGGCAGAAGGGCACGTCGTTCAGCCGCTGCGTCGTGGCCGCGGCGAAGCTCCACGCGGCCCTGGCGCCCTAGGCAGGGCCGGCGGGGGCGGGCGGCGGCGTCGTCGCGGGACCGGGGTCAGCGGCCGAGCGGCGCGTGTGCGTGCGCCGCCCACGCGGGCGGCGACGTGCGCCAGCCGGTCAGCCATGCGGCCGAGGCGCACGGGTCGGCGGGGCGCGCGATCAGGTAGCCCTGGGCCATGTCGCAGCCGAGCGTCGCCAGCATCCGCCAGGCGGCCTCCGTCTCGACGCCCTCGGCGACGACGCGCAGCCCGAGGTCCCGCGCGAGCTCGATGGTCGAGCGCACGATCGCGGCGCGGCGCGGGTCGGAGTCCAGGTCGGCGATGAAGGCGCGGTCGATCTTGAGCTCGTCCGCCGGGAGGCGGTGCAGGTAGGCCAGCGAGGAGTGGCCGGTGCCGTAGTCGTCGATCGCGATCCGGACGCCGAGGGCGCGCAGGCGCTCCAGCAGGGCGACCGCGCGGGGGAGGTCGTCGATGATCGCGCTCTCGGTGATCTCGACCGTCAGGCGGCTGCCGGCGATGCCCCAGTGGGCCAGCGCTGCCTCGACGGCGCCCACCAGCTCCGGATCGGACAGCGACGCGCTGGAGACGTTGACGGCGACTCCGGCGTCCTCGAGCGTCGCGCAGTGGGCCAGGGCCTGCTCGATGACCTGGACCGTCATCGGCGCGAGCAGGCTCGTCTGCTCCACGACGTCGACGAAGGCGTCCGGGAACAGCAGGCCGCGCTCGGGGTGCTCCCAGCGCACGAGCGCCTCGAAGCCGTCGACGTTCCCGTCGCCCATGCGGATCTTCGGCTGGAAGTGCAGGACGAGCTGGCCCGAGGAGATCCCGCGCCGCAGCTCGCCGAGCAGCTCGAGCCGGTCGCGCGAGTGCACGTCGAGGTCGGGGGCGAAGGTCGCGACGCCGAGGCGGCCGCGCTTGGCGCGGTACATGGCGATGTCGACGTGCCGGAGGAGCTCCGCCGCGTCGGCGGCGTGGTCGGGGTGGACGGCGATGCCGATGCTGCCGTCAGCGTGGACGGGGACGCCGGCGAGGACGAACGGGTCCTCGAGCACGGCCCGCGCCTCGCGGGCGAGGGCCTCGGCCTGCTCGCGCGTCGTCCCCGGGGCGGTGAGCAGCCCGTACTCGTCCCCGCCCAGGCGGGCGAGCAGGTCGCCGGGGCGGCGCACGCCCGACAGGCGCGCGCCGACATGGCGCAGCAGCCCGTCGCCCATGTGGTGGCCCAGGGTGTCGTTGAGCTCGCGGAAGCCGTCCAGGTCGATGAGCAGCACGGCGAAGGGCCGTCCGGCCGCCTCGTGGATCGCCCCGGCGATGCCCTCGGTGAACGCGCGGCGGTTCGGGAGGCCGGTCAGGTCGTCGGTCCTCGCCTCCCTGCCCTGGACGGCCAGCTCGGCGATCTCGCGCACCGAGAGCAGCAGGCGCAGCCCGGCGAGCGCGACGGCCCCGGCGGCGAGCGCCGTGGCCACGCCGTTCACGCGGTCCGGGACGAGCAGCACGAGCGCGAGCCCGGCCGCCAGCACCGGGGCGAGCAGGACCGCGCGGCGCTCCTTGGAGGCGTCCTGCGGCGCCGGGCGCCGGGCCGCCGCCGCCAGGAGCCCCATCCCGACCAGCCAGCCGGCGCTGACCAGCGATCCGAACCGATAGCTGGACCCGGCCGCCTGCTGGACGTAGACGGCGTCGGAGGCGAGCAGCACGAGCAGGCCCGCTATCAGGAGGCGCAGGCCCGGCGACGCGCGCCGCCCGCTTGCGGCGAGGCCCACGCAGAGCAGCACGAGCAGCCCGAGGTCGCCGAGCGGGCAGGTGAGCGACATCGCCACGTCGCCGCGGGTGCCGCCGCCCGCGGCCACGAGATGGTCGAGGACGACCTCGGCGACCACCGCGGACAGGGCGAGCCCCGCGATCAGCCCGTCGAGCAGCGTGCTGGCGATGAAGCCCTGCACACGCGCGCGCACGAGCAGGGCGACGCCCGCGTAGGCCAACGGGTAGAAGGCCGCGAACAGCAGGTTGGCGACGGATGCGACGGACAGCGCGATGCCGGGGCTGCCGGAGAGGGTCCAGACGCCCATGCCGCCGGCCCAGGACGCGATCGCGGCGCCCAGCAGGCCCCAGGCCCAGCGCTCGGCCCGGTCCAGCCGCGCGCGGGCCAGGCAGGCGACGGCGGCGGCCGCCGCGATCGCCGCGTAGGCCACGCCCTGGGCGATCTGCTCGGATCCCGTCAGGCGCACGCCGAGCACGGCCATGACGACCATCGCCGCCGTGCCGATGACGGCGGCGGTGCGGACGGCGCGCACGGCCGGCGGCATGGGGCGGAGAACAGCGGGGTCCACTGCTCCGGGTCATCGGCCAGTGCCCGCCGTGCTTCACCCTCCGCCCGGCGCCGCGGCGGGGCCGGCGCCGCGCCGCCGCGGCGCCCGGGCCGCCCGCTACCCTCGATCCGTGCCGGAGTTCCGCCTCGATCCCGTCTTCACCCCCGCCGCGGACCAGCCCAAGGCCATCGCGGACATCGCCGCGGGCGTGCGCGCCGGCGAGCGCTACACGACGCTGCTCGGCGCCACCGGCACGGGCAAGACCATGACGATGGCCGGCGCGATCGCCGAGCTGCAGCGGCCCGCGCTCGTCCTCGCGCACAACAAGACGCTCGCCGCCCAACTCTGCAACGAGTTCCGGACCTTCTTCCCGGAGAACGCGGTCGAGTACTTCGTCTCCTACTACGACTACTACCAGCCCGAGGCGTACGTCCCGTCCAAGGACCTGTACATCGAGAAGGACTCGGCGATCAACGAGGAGGTCGACCGCCTGCGGCATGCCGCGACGGCGGCGTTGTTCGCCCGTCGCGATGTGATCATCGTGGCGTCCGTCTCGGCCATCTTCGGCCTCGGTTCGCCGGAGACCTACGACGACAACCTGCAGGTCCTGCGCAAGGGCGACGAGATCGACCGCGACGGGCTGCTGCGCAAGCTCGTCTCGATCCAGTACACGCGCAACGACGTGGCGCTCGGCCGCGGGTCCTTCCGCGTGCGCGGCGAGGCGCTCGAGGTCTTCCCGGCCTACAGCGACTCGACGGCCTACCGCGCCACGCTGTTCGGCGACGAGATCGAGCGGCTGCAGGAGTTCGACCCGCTCACCGGCGAGCTGGTCCAGGACGACCTCGAGCACATCGCGATCTGGCCGGCCACGCACTACAACGTGCGCGAGGGGACGATCGAGGCCGCTGTGGAGGAGATCGGCCGCGAGCTCAACGCGCGCTGCGCGCAGATGGAGGCCGAGGGCAAGCTCCTGGAGAGCCATCGCCTGCGCCAGCGCACGCAGTACGACATGGAGATGCTGCGGGAGATGGGCTTCTGCAACGGCATCGAGAACTACTCGCGGATCCTCGACGGCCGCAACCCGGGCGACCGCCCGTACTGCCTGATCGACTACTTCCCCGACGACTTCGTCTGCTTCCTGGACGAGTCCCATCAGACCGTGCCGCAGATCGGCGGCATGTACGAGGGGGACCGCTCGCGCAAGCAGACGCTCGTGGACTACGGCTTCCGCCTGCCGAGCGCGATGGACAACCGGCCGCAGAAGTTCGACGAGTTCCTCGAGATCACGCCGCAGATCGTGTTCGTCTCCGCGACGCCCGGCCAGTACGAGCGCGCGCACTCCAAGCGGATCGTCGAGCAGATCGTCCGGCCGACCGGCATCGTCGACCCGGTCGTCGACGTCCGCGAGACCCGCAACCAGATCGACGACCTCATGAACGAGGTTCGCGCGCGCGTGGACAAGGAGGAGCGGGTCCTGGTCACCACGCTGACCAAGAAGATGAGCGAGGACCTGACGGACTACCTGCTCGAGATGGGCTTCAAGGTCCGCTACCTGCACTCCGAGGTCGACACGCTCGAGCGCATCCAGATCATCCGCGACCTGCGGCTGGGGGAGTACGACGTGCTCGTGGGCGTGAACCTGCTGCGCGAGGGCCTGGACCTCCCCGAGGTGACGCTGGTGGCGATCCTCGACGCCGACAAGGAAGGCTTCCTGCGCTCGGCCACCAGCCTGATCCAGACCATCGGCCGCGCCGCGCGCAACATCGACGGCAGGGTGATCCTGTACGCCGACACTATGACCAACAGCCTGCGCCACGCCATCGAGGAGACCGATCGCCGCCGCACACGCCAGCGCGAATGGAACGAAACGCACGGCATCACGCCCCAGTCGATCCGCAAGCACATCTCCAAGGTGCTGGAGACGGTGTACGAGCACGACTACGTCACGGTCGCGCCGATCGCGGATGCCGGCCCGACGGAACTCGTCGGCAAGGACCTGAAGGCCAGCATCGCCGAGCTTGAAAAGCGGATGCGCAACGCCGCCGCCGACCTCGAATTCGAGCAGGCGGCCCGCCTGCGCGACGAGATCCGCCGGCTGGAGGCGCTGGACCTCGGCCTTGAACCGCCGCCGGTCGCCTCGGCAAGCTTGCGCCCGCGCCGCGACCGCACGCCGGAACCGCTCGGTCCCGGCGGCGGCGGATATGACCCGACGAAGCGGCGGGGTGGCGGACGGCGGGCGCGGGGTTGAGATGGACGCGGCAAGCATCCCGCCCGCGATTCCCCGCGTCGCGCTGGTCACCGGCTCCGCCCAGCGGCTCGGCCGCGCCATAGCGATGGGGCTGGCAGAGGTGGGGTTCGATGTCGGCGTGCATTGCCATGCCAGCGTCGCCGCCGCCGAGGGAACGGCTGCGGAAATCCGCGCGCGCGGCCGGCGGGCCGCGATCCTGCGCGCCGACCTCGGCCAGGAGCGCGAGGCCCAGGCCCTGCTGCCGGCCGCGCAAGCCGCGCTGGGGCCGGTCGGCGTGCTGGTCAACAACGCCAGCACCTTCCAGCGCGACGAGTGGGACACCGCGAGCCGCGACTCCTGGGACCTGCACCTCGAGGCGAACCTGCGTGCGCCGTTCGTGCTGATGCAGCACTTCGCCCAGGCGCTGCCGCTCGCCGCCGAGGGCGCCGTCGTCAACCTGATTGACCAGCGCGTGTGGTCGATCACGCCGCATTTCGTCTCCTACACCGTCTCCAAGTCCGGCCTCTGGGCTCTGACGCAATCGATGGCCTTGGCGCTGGCGCCGCGCATCCGGGTGAATGCGATCGGCCCCGGTCCGGCGCTGCCCAGCCGGCGCCAGACCGATGCGCAGTTCGCGCGGCAGGCCGCCTCGGTCCCGCTCGGGCACGGCACCTCGCCCGAGGAGGTGGCTCGCGCGGTGATCGCCATCCTGGGACTGCCGGCCATGACCGGACAGATGCTGGCGCTGGACGGCGGACAGCACCTACAATGGGCATCGGGCCGGAGCGCCGCGCCGCCCGAGGAGTAGCGGATGATGGAGCCGCCCCGGATCGCCAGCGCCGCGTCTGCGCTGCGCCATGTATTCATTCGCGCCCTGGTGTTGGAGGCCAGCATCGGCGTCTATCCGCGAGAGCACATGCGAAAACAGCGGGTGCGGATCAACGCCGATCTCGGAGTGGAGGACCTGCCCGTCGAACAAGACGAGCTGGCGCGGGTGGTTGACTACGAGGCGATCGCCACCCGCATCCGCGAGGTCACGAGGGCCGGGCACGTCCGTTTGGTGGAGACGCTGGCCGAGCGGATCGCCGCGGTGTGCCTCACCGACAGCCGGGTAAAACTGGTCCGCGTGCGTGTGGAAAAGCTTGACGTTTTCGCCGATGCGGAGTCTGCCGGCGTGGAAATCGAGCGCCGTCTGCCCGACTTGTCCACGCGGCCCCAGCCGGAGTGAACAAACCCATGGACATGGCAGAGTGTCTTAATGCCGTGACAAAGGCGTGATACAAAACCATTGCGTTTCAAGGCCTTAGCAATGTGCCTAAAAACCGCGCAATCCGCTGAAAGCCAAGCGGCCGGCCCGTTTCACGATTCCGTTACCGGCTTTGGCCACAGATTTATCCCCAGGCATGGTGGAGAACTACGGCCCGCCCTGAGGCGCCTGTGAGCGAACCGGAAACACCCGCAAAGCCGCCTGCAATCGGGGTCGCCGTGATCGAGGCGGCGCTGGCCACCATGCCGGCGGCCCCTGGCGTCTACCGGATGCTCGACGCCAAGAGCAACGCGCTCTACGTCGGCAAGGCGCGCAGCCTCAAGCGGCGGGTCGTCGCCTACACCCAGATCGGCCGCCTGCCGGAGCGGCTGCGGCGCATGGTCTCGGAGACGGTCTCGATGGAGATCGTCACCACCCACACCGAGGCCGAGGCGCTGCTGCTCGAGGCCAACCTCATCAAGCGCCTGAAGCCGCG
>JAICJK010000180.1 GCA_025928415.1 Solirubrobacteraceae bacterium
ACACGACGCCGTGGCGCGGGGCGGTCCCGAACACCACGAAGTACATGAGCCGGATGGGCTGGAGCGCCATGTCGGCGCCCTCGCCGTCCCGGCGGATCCAGCAATCCAGCGAGTAGCGTCCCGGCACGAGCTTGTTCTCGATCTCGCCCGCGAGCCGCACGCGCTCCCCCGGCGCCATGGTGCGCTCGTAGGCGCGGATCAGGCCCGAGACCACGAGGCCCTCCTCGTTGAGGATGTGCAGCACGAAGGTCGGCTCGACGAGCTCCCGCGCCGCCTCGATCACGACGTCGAGCCGCATCGGCAGGTTCTGCTCGATGTTCTGCACCAGGTCGCCGTCCCCGTTGCGGAGATGGGCGTGCACCACGCGGCCGTTGAGGTCGTAGAAGGCGGTCGCCTCGTCCGACGGCACCGCCGCGTCCGTGCTGCCCTCGGCCGTCGTCCCGCCGAAGTTCAGGCGGTAGTAGCGCATCGCCGCGTCCTCCGGGTCGCCGATGAACTGCATCTCGCCGTCGTGCATGAGCATCGCGCGGTGGCACAGGGACTGGACCGTGGCCATGTCGTGGGTCACGAGCACGATCGTCTTGCCGGCCCGGCGCTTCTCGTAGAAGACGTCCATGCACTTCTGCCCGAAGGCCGCGTCGCCGACCGCGAGGACCTCGTCGATGAGCATCACGTCGGCGTCGGCCTGCACCATGATGGCGAAGGCCAGCCGCACGGTCATCCCCGACGAGTAGTTCTTCAGCTTGAGGTCGGCGAAGTCCCGCAGCTCGCCGAAGTCCAGCACGGCGTCGAGCCGGCGCTGGGCCTCGCGGCGCGTGAGGCCCATCAGCACGCCGTTGAGCACGCAGTTCTCGCGCGAGGTCAGGTCGGGGTTGAAGCCGACGCCGAGCTCGATGAACGGCGCGACCCGCCCCGCCATCCGGACCCGCCCGGAATCCGCGCGGTAGATGCTGGCCAGGATCTTCAGCAGCGTGCTCTTGCCCGAGCCGTTGCGCCCGACGATCCCGAAGAACTCGCCCTGGTGGACGTCGAACGACACGTCCCTGACGGCCCGCAGGACGCGGTGGTCCGTCTGGCGGAACGGATGGGCGACGCGCTCCTTGAACGAGTCGACGCGCTGGTCGGGGATCCGGAACGTCTTGTCGATCCCGCGGGCCTCCACGACCACGTGTCCCGATCCCGCGCCCGTGCGGACTGAGCGGGCGGACGCCGGTGCGATGCTGTTGTTCACGATGGAAGGGCCCCCATGCTTGAGGTGTCACGCAGCGGCGATCGGAAGCGTACCTGCTCGCCCGTAGGGACCAGCCCGGTCCTCGGCCCCAGCCGGGCCGCCGGCGTATCGATCATCCCTGACGCGCGCAGGATACAGTCCTCGCTCCGATGAACGCCCCGGCTTCCCAGGCGATCCCGGTCGAACGGGGAGGGCCCACCGCCTCCGCCGGCGCGACGGCCGGCCCGCGGGCGGCCGGCTGGGCGGTGCCGCTGGCCCTCGTGCTCCTGACCGCCGTGGGGGCCGTCCTGCGGCTGGTCGTGGCCCACCAGTCCCTGTTCGGCGACGAGCTCTCGACCTACTGGATCATCACCCACCACGGCGGGCGGGGCGTGCTGTCGACGGTGCACTCGGACGCCGAGATCACGCCCCCGCTGTACTTCGTCCTCGGCTGGGCGACGACGCAGTTCGGGCACGCGCCCGAGCTCGTCCGGGCCCCGTCGCTGGTCGCGGGCATCGCCAGCATCCCGCTGATGTACGCCCTCGGGCTGCGTACCGTCGGGCGGCGGGCGGCGCTCACCGCCACCGCGCTGATGGCCGTCGCTCCGTTCCCGCTGTACTACTCGACGGAGGCTCGCGCCTACGGCCTGATGATGGCGCTCGTCATCGCGTCCACGCTGGCCCTGCTCCTGGCGGTCGACACCAGGAAGCTGCGGTGGTGGGCGCTCTATGCGGTCTGCTCCGCCGGCGCGATGTACGCCCACTACACCTGCGCGTTCGTCCTCGCGGTGCAGGCGCTGTGGGTGCTGTGGGCCCATCCCGTGGTGCGGCGGCAGGTCATCCTCGCCAACGTCGGCGCCGCGCTGCTGTTCGCCCCCTGGATCTCGGGCCTCCTCGCCGACTTCCGCTCGCCGACCACGAAGATCCTGTCCGCGCTGGCGCCATTCACGCCGCACGAGGTGCGCGCCTCCCTCGAGCATTGGGCCTACGGGTATCCCATCCACACGGACCTGCTCGGCTCCGACCTGCCCGGCACGCCGGCGCTGATCATGCTCGCGGTGGCGCTGGCCCTCGGCATCGCGGGCCTGGCCGCCCGTCTGGGTCGCGGCGCGAGCGGTGCCGCGCCGGCCCGCCTCGACCGCCGCATCGTCCTGGTCGTGGGCCTGGCGCTCGCGCTGCCTGTCGGGACCGTGGTCGTCAGCGCCGTCGGCACGAACCTCGTCTCGGCCCGCAACCTCGCGGCCTCCTGGCCGGGGCTGGCGCTGTTGCTCGCGGCGGTGCTGGCCGCCGCGCCGGCGAGGCTGCGGCTTGTCGCGCCCGTGCTGGCCGTCGCGGCGTTCGCCGTCGGCGGCGTGAAGCTGCTCACGGATCCGTTCCAGCGACCCGACGTCCGCGGCGCCGCGGACCTGATCGAGCAGGACGGCGGCCCGAGGCCCGTCGTGCTCGACCAGACCGGGTTCCTCAGCCCGGGGCCGCTCAGCGCGCTCGACCCGTTCCTGGAGAAGCCCGGCCCGATCGTGATCCGGTCCGAGGCGCCGGCCGAACGCGACCATCCGTTCACGATCGCCGATCCGGTCGTGACGATCTCGCAGGCCTTCGCTCAGGCTGGAGCCGCCGCTGCCGGCCGGCCGATCTGGGTGGTGGGGAACCGCTTCCCCAACAGCGCGCTGCTCAAGCTGGGAGCGGCGAAGCTCAAGGCTGCCCGGAGCAGCGTCCACGTGCCCGCGGGCTACCGCGTCGTCCGCCGGCAGTCCTGGCCGGGCGTCGTCGAGACGCAGCTGACGGAGTACGCCCGGCGCCCCTAGGCGCGGCCCGCCGCCGGACTCCGCTCAGGCCGCGGCGGCCGGCTTGGTCGCCAGCACGACGTTGTGGGCGCCGAGGAAGCGGATGAGCGGCGTGCGCTCGACCGCATGCTCCACACCGGCGGCGAGGCGCAGCGCCGCGGGCGGCGTGAAGTCGGGGACCATCCCGAGCTGGTCGGCGGACAGGACCTCGGCACCCGCGCCCCTGAGGCCGTCGAGCACCTCGTTCTCTGGGATCAGCCGCTCCTCGCCCGTGTCCTGCGGCACCCGCGCCATCAGATTGCTCCAGTAGGGGTTGCGCGGGTTGTGGTCCCAGACGACCACACGGCCCCCGGGCCGCGCGACGCGCACCATCTCGCCGAGCGTGCGCCGGACGTCGGCCGCGTCGGCGATGTGGTGCAGCGCCGCGACCGTGAGCACCAGGTCGAAGGCATCGTCCTCGAACGGCAGCGAGGTGCCCGAGGCCTCGACGGCCGCGACCGACGGCGCGTCCCGCCGCATGACGTCGAGCATCCCGGCCGAGGGATCGGCGCCCGTCATGTCGTAGCCGGCCGCGGCCAGCCTGGCCGCGAGCACGCCCGTCCCGCAGCCCACGTCCAGACCCCTGCCGCGCGGGCAGCGCTCGATCACGTACTGCGTCCGCTTGCGGAGGTAGTGCTCGACGACGTGCGCGGGGAGCGACTCGTCGTACTCGTCGGCGATCAGGTCAAAGTGGGAGCTTGTCATGGGCCTCGTCGGTGATGGGGGAGCGGGGCGGGACCATGGAGGCCGACCGCCCGAACCGGCGTGGCGTCGCGCGCGTGAACCGGAAGACCATCTGGATCATCCGCAGGCCCACCTGGACCGCGAGGATCCGCTTGCCCGTGACCGACGAGACGCCGACGCGCGGCAGGTAGTTCACGGGCACCTCGACGAAGCGCGCGCCCGAGGTGATCGTGAGCAGCATGATCTCCACGCCGGCGTGGCTGCCGCCCACGCGCATGTGCCCCGCGACATGCTCGGCGATGTGCCGGTGCAGCACGCGGTAGGTGCAGCCGACGTCGCTGAGGTGGCTCGTGTTCAGCAGGACTTCGATCATCTTGGCCACGGCCCAGTTGCCCCAGCGTAGGAACCAGTCCATGTTCGCGTCGGCCCAGATCATCTCCCGGGTCGTGCGCGTGCCGAAGACCACGTCGCACTCGTCGCTGTAGACGAGCAGCTTGGAGATGTCGGCGGGTAGGAAGGTGCCGTCGGGCTCGGCGAGGACGATGAGGTCGCCGCTGGCCTCGACCAGCCCCCGCCGGGTCGCGTGCCCGTAGCCCTGCAGCGGCTCGTGGACCAGTCGCGCAGCGGTCTTGCGGACCTCCTCGACGGTTCCGGCCTGCGCATTGTTGTCGACCACGAGGACCTCGTCGACGATCCCTGTCGCGAGGAAGCCCTCGATCACGCCGCGGATGGAGTCCCGCTCGGCGTAGGTCATGAGCACGACGGACACTGTTTTTCCGTTCCACATCCGCTGCCCCTTCCCGATCGCCCCCGTGCGGCGGCGCAGTCTAACCGCTTCCCGGCGTCACCTCCGCCCGAGGCGCCCCCGTGCGCGCGCTGGCGCGGGCACTTACACTTCCGCGCCATGCACGCTGCACCACGGCTGGCAACGCGTTCGCGATGATCGCGTTCGGCACCGCGATCACCAAGCCGGACGTCTTCCGTGCGTGCGCCGAGCCGGGCCTGCGGCGCGCGACCGAGGAGGACTCGCAGATCTTCGCGTCGGAGTCGAGCGGTTCGCTGTTCAGCGCCTACAACGCGATCATCGACAAGGCCGCGGCCCTCGACGACCTCGAGGCCCTGGTCCTCGTCCACCAGGACGCCGAGATCGTCGACCCGGACTTCTGCGCCAAGGTCCGCGACGTCCTCAGCGACCCGGAGGTCGGCGTCGTCGGGTGCGTCGGCGCCGTCGGGGTGCGGAGCATCGCCTGGTGGGAGGGGTCGGTCACGCTCGCCTCGTTCATCCACCGCTACGGGGAGCACGGCGGCGGCGACCTGCCCGCGTTCTCGTGGGCCTGGGACGAGGCGCCGCCCTACGCCCGCCTCGGCGAGGTCGACACGCTCGACGGCTTCCTGCTGGTGCTGTCGCCGTGGACGGTCGAGAACATCCGCTTCGACGAGTCGCTGGGTCAGCTCCACGGCTACGACCTCGACTTCTGCCTGCAGGTGCGCGCCGCGGGCCGCAGGGTCGTCACCGCCGACTTCCGCGCCATCCACAACCACTCGCTCACGCTCGTGAGCGACACGGAGGGATGGATCGACGCCCACATCAAGGTCGCCAAGAAGTGGGACGGGCGCATCCCGGGCATCGGTGCCGGCGCCGGGACGTGGCGGCAGCGGGCGCTGCGGGCCGAGGCCGAGCGGGACGCTGCGCGCGTCGTCGGCTACTCGAACTCGCTGGAGACCCACGCGCGCGTCGCCGAGCTCGAGCGGGCCATCGAGGCGGCCCGGGAGAGCATCTCGTGGCGGATGACCGCCCCGCTCAGGACGCTGAACAAGTCGCGCCGGGCCGCCGGCCGCCGCGCACGGCGCCCGGTGGCGCCGCCTCTGGCCGGAACCCACGGCGGCAGCCGACCGCAGTAGCAACGACGAACCGGAGCACGGACGCATGGTCAGGACGTACACGCACTCGCGGCCGCAGGGGCGCTCGGGATGATCGCCTTCGGTTGTGCCATCTCAGAGCCGGAGGCCTACCGGCGCTACGCCGAGCCGGGCATCCGGCGCGCCGCCGAGAAGGACTCGCCCGTCTACGCGTTCTCCGCGGTCGGGACGATCTTCCGCAGCTACAACCTCCTGCTCGACACGGCCGCCGGCCTGAACGACCTCGAGGCCTTCGTGCTCGTGCATCCGCACGCCGAGATCACCGACCCGGACTTCTGCG
>JAICJK010000155.1 GCA_025928415.1 Solirubrobacteraceae bacterium
ATCGCCGAGAGCATGTCGGGCGGCGGCACGTCCTTGAGCAGGAAGCCGCTCGCCCCGGCCCGCAGGGCGGCGAAGGCGTACTCGTCGAGGTCGAACGTCGTGAGGATGATGATCCGCGCGGCGCTGCCCGAGGCCACGATCGCCCGCGTGGCCTCGACCCCGTCCATCACCGGCATCCGCACGTCCATGAGGATCACGTCGGGCTCCAGCGCCGCCGCCGCGCCGATCGCCTCCTGCCCGTCGGCCGCCTCCCCCGCCACCTCGAGATCGTCCTGCGCGTCGAGCACCATGCGGAAGCCGAGCCGCAGGAGCTCCTGGTCGTCGACGAGCAGGATGCGGGTGCTCATGCGGGCGCCCGCTCGGCGGCGACGGGCGCCAGCGGGACGTCGAGCCGGACGCGCCAGCCGCCGTCCGGCGCGGGCCCGGCGTCGAGCGCGCCGTCGTAGACCGCCGCGCGCTCGCGCATGCCCCGCACGCCGCGGCCGCCGGTCCCCACCGGACCCGTCGCCTGGCCGGTGTCGGAGACCTCGACCACGAGCCGCCCGGGCCCGTGCACCACCGAAAGCCGCGCGCCCGCGTCCGGGCCGGCGTGCTTGAGCGTGTTCGTCAGCGCCTCCTGGACGATCCGGAAGACCGCGAGCTGCAGGCCCTCCGGCAGCGCGGTGAGCGGCGTGCCCGCGGCCTCGTAGGTGACCTGGAGGCCCGCCGCCCGGACCTGCGCCAGCAGGTCGTCCAGCCGGGCCAGGCCGGGCTGCGGCGCCCGCTCGCCGAGCGCGGCCGGGTCCCGGTCGGCGCCGAGCACGCCGAGCAGCCGCCGCATCTCCGTCAGCGCCTGGCGCCCGGTGCGCGAGGCGGTGCGCATCGCGCTCTCCGCGTGCTCGGGCTCGTCGTGGACGGCGTAGCTCGCGCCGTCGGCCAGCGCGATCATCACCGTGAGGTTGTGGGCGACGATGTCGTGCATCTCGCGGGCGATCCGCGCGCGCTCGGCCGCCGCCGCGAGCCGGCCCTGCTGGTCGCGCTCGAGCTCCAGGCGCGCCGCTCGCTCCTCCAGCGAGGCCAGGAGCGCCTGCCGGTTGCGCGTGCTCGTGCCCAGCAGCCCGGCCGCGGTGGCCATCGCCGACAGCCCGATGAAGACGCGCACGGCCTCGCCGCCGGCGGCCCACCTGGCGGCCGCCAGCAGCACGCCGAGCTCGAGCACGGCGGCCGCCGCGAGCGTCGTGCGCCGGGGCTGGGTCGCGGCCACGGTGTACAGGCCGGCGAGCAGCGCGACGTCGCCGAAGGCGACGACGCCGAAGGCCCACTGCACCAGCGCGATGCACGCGAGCGCCGCGAAGACGGCCACCGGGAAGCGCCGGCGCCACAGGAGCGGGAGGGCGAGGGCGACGCTGAAGATCGCGCTCCCCGCGCTGCCGCGCCCCGCCATCGCGTGCCCGGCGCCGAGAGCGACGATCGCGGCGACGGCGACGACGTCGAGGGCCAGCCGGTGGCGGCGCAGCAGCACGGCCGGCCGGGCGACCCTGGCCTCCGCGGGGACGGACACGCCCGTCACGCTACTCGGCGCCCGCGCGCGTCACGCGTCCCGGCGCACGAGCTGCACCGCGGCGGCGAGGACCACGATCGCGGCGTAGCCGCAGAACACGGCGAAGCCGGTCCAGGTCGCGAGGTGGTGCGGGCCGTCGAACGTGCTCGTGGCCACGGTGAAGGCCGCGTTGATCGGCAGGTAGGGGCTGATCGAGTCGCCGATCGAGCCCGGCAGCAGGGCGACGACGCCGGGCAGCACGAACATGAGGCCGACGAACGCGGCGATGCCGCCCGCGGTGTTGCGCAGCAGCGCGCCCAGCCCGAGCGCGAGCGCGCCGAGGACGGTGAGGAACAGCGCGGTGCCGACGACGGCCCGCAGCGCGTGGGGATCGCCGAGCCCGTGCTGGAGGTGATGGCCGGAGACGATCGCCTGCACGCCGAAGAACGACACGAGCGCGGAGACCAGCATGAGGACGAAGGTCACGGCGGCGTAGACGCCGAGCTTGGCCCACAGCACCGGCAGGCGGCGCGGGGCGGCCATGAGGCTCGAGCGGATCATCCCGGTGGAGTACTCGCCGCTGATGACCAGCACGCCCAGCACGCCGATCGCGAGCTGGGAGAGGTGGTAGCCGCCGACGCCGACGTCGATCGAGTCGAAGGTCGCGCGGTCGTGGGGGCTCAGGCTGCCCCAGCGGCTCATCTGCGCTGCGGCGACGATGATCCCGAGCGCCGCCTGGGCGACGACGGCGGCCAGCAGCGACCAGCGGGTCGAGCGCAGCGACCACAGCTTCGTCCACTCCGCGCGCACGACGCGCGCCTGGGTCACGCCACCGCCGGCCGCGGCCGGCCCGGCCACCCGGCCGGGCACCGCGGGGCTCAGCGCCGGGGCGCTCATGCCACCAGCTCCAGGTCGCCGGCGGCCCGGCCGCCGTCGCCGGTGTGGTACTCGACGGCGTCGCCCGTCAGGCGCAGGTAGGCGTCCTCCAGCGACGCCCGCTGGGGCGTCAGCTCGTGCAGGACCAGGCCCTCGCGCGCCGCGATCTCGCCGATCCGCTCGCTCGGCGCGCCGCGGACCTCCAGGACGCCGGCCGCCGAGCTCTCGACGATCACCCCGTCGCCGGCCAGCGCGTCGCGCAGGGCCGCCGCGTCGGGGGTGCGCACGCGGACGGCAGCGTCGAGCGAGGCCTGGCGCACGACCTCCTCGACGGTCGTATCGGCGATCAGCCGCCCGCGGCCGATGATCACCAGGTGCTCGGCGGTGAGCGCCATCTCGCTCATCAGGTGCGAGGACAGGAAGACCGTCCGGCCCTCGGCGGCCAGGCCCTTGAGCAGCGTGCGGATCCACAGGATGCCCTCGGGGTCCAGGCCGTTGACGGGCTCGTCGAGGATGACGGTCCGCGGGTCGCCGAGCAGCGCGGACGCGATGCCGAGGCGCTGGCCCATGCCGAGCGAGAAGGCGCCGGCGCGCTTGCGGGCCACGTCGCGCAGCCCGACGAGGTCGATGACCTCGTCGACGCGCGAGCGCGGGATGCCGTGCGTCTGGGCCATCGCCAGCAGGTGGTTGGCCGCCGACCGGCCGGTGTGGATGGCGCGCGCCTCGAGCAGCGCGCCGATCTCGTGCAGCGGGGCGGCGAGGTCGCGGTAGCGACGGCCGTTGACGCGGACGCTGCCGCGCGTCGGCGCGTCGAGGCCGAGGATCATCCGCATCGTCGTCGACTTGCCCGCGCCGTTGGGACCGAGGAAGCCGGTGACGATCCCGGGCCGCACGACGAAGGACAGGTCGTCGACGGCCAGCTTCTCCCCGTAGCGCTTCGTGACGTGCTCGATCTCGATCATGTCCTGGATGATCGGGCCGCGCGGCCGCAGGCGCCATCGGGCGCGGGGATGGACTTCGCGCGAGCGGGTCGGCCGCGGGAGGGAGGCCCCGTCCGCCTCAGGTCGCACCGCGCGCCCGTCGCGCCGGGCGGGCGAGGCGACCGGGCCTCAGCCGATCGCGTGGCGCGTGCGCAACGCCTGCGCGCGGGCCAGCAGCGCGCCGTCCGCCGCCGCCGGGACGAGCGCGGCGCCGCGGGCGTAGGCCGCGATGACGGCCGCCTGCACGGCGTCCGGGGTCAGCGCGGGCTCGGCGTCCTGCAGCGCGCCGGTCAGCGCCGGGTCGATCTCGAGGCCGAGCGCGGCGTAGACCGCGGCGATCACCGCGCGGATCCGCGCGCCGCCGCCCACCGTGACGACGGCGCTGGTCAGCGCGCCGCCGCGCACGACGCGCTGGGCGACCCCGGCAACCTTGCCGCGCCCGGCGACGTGCAGGCTGTAGGCGCCGGGGCAGTACTCGCCCGGCAGCTCGCCCACCCGGGCGTCGACCCCCAGGCCCCGCAGCGCCTCGGCCAGCAGGCCGGAGGCCCGCCGGAAGCGCTCCTGCATCCCCGCCACCAGGCCCTCGTGCGCAGTGAGCTCGTCGACGACGAGCGACTCGGGGTCGTACGCGGCCGCGTGCCCGCCGGCGACGCGCAGCACGGGCGTGAAGCCGTGCTCGCGGGCGACCGCGCAGGCCGCGCCGAAGCCCGGCCGCAGGGCGTCCAGCCGCCCGAACGCGAGCGTGGGCGCGGGCCGCGACAGGCGCAGCGTCGGCGGGCGCTCCCCGGCGGCCACGGCGCGCAGCAGCGCCTCGGAGAGCGCCATGTCGTGGTCGGCGGCCAGGAGCGGTCCGGGAGCGATGAGGTCGAGGCGGGTCACGGCGGGCGGTGCGAGCGGGCGGACGGCTAGCGTCTGGTCGGACGGTCCTGCGGCCCCCACCCCACCACACGCCCACCATGGAACTCGGCATCTACACCTTCGCGGAGCGCACGCCGGACCCGCGGACCGGCCACGTCGTCGCCCCCGAGCAGCGGCTGAAGGACCTGCTGGAGGAGATCGCGCTGGCCGACGAGGTCGGGCTCGACGTCTTCGGCGTCGGCGAGCACCACCGCCCCGACTTCGTCGTGTCCGCGCCCGCCGTGGTCCTCGGCGCGGCGGCCGCGCGCACGCGCCGCATCCGCCTGACCAGCGCGGTCACCGTGCTGAGCTCCGACGACCCCGTCCGGGTCTTCCAGGACTTCGCCACGCTGGACCTGCTGTCGGGCGGGCGCGCGGAGATCATGGCCGGCCGCGGCTCGTTCGTGGAGTCCTTCCCGCTCTTCGGCCACGACCTCGAGGACTACGACGAGCTGTTCGCCGAGAAGCTCGAGCTGCTGCTGGCGCTGCGCGGCAGCCGGCGCGTGCGCTGGGCGGGCCGCCATCGCGCGCCGCTGCAAGACCTCGAGGTGCACCCGCGCCCGCTGCAGGACCCGCTGCCGGTGTGGGTCGCGGTCGGCGGCAACCCGCAGTCGGTGATCCGGGCCGGCGTGCTCGGGCTCCCGATGGCCCTGGCGATCATCGGCGGGCGGCCCGAGAGCTTCGCTCCGCTGGCCGAGCTGCACCGCGAGGCCGCCGCGCAGGCCGGGCACGCCGCGCCGGCGCTCAGCATCAACTCCCACGGCTTCATCGCCGCGGACTCCCGGCAGGCGGCCGACGAGGCCTTCGGCGCGCACAAGATCGTGATGGACAAGCTCGGCCGCGAGCGCGGCTGGGCGCCGCTCACGCGCGAGGCGTTCGAGGCGTCGCGCACGCTGCACGGCGCGAACTTCGTCGGCAGCCCCGAGGAGGTCGCCGAGAAGATCCTCTTCCAGCACGGCGTGTTCGGGCACGACCGCACGCTGCTGCAGTTCAGCGTCGGGACGCTGCCCCACGCGAGCATCATGCGCTGCATCGAGCTCTACGGGACGCAGGTCGCGCCCGTGGTGCGCGCCGAGGTGCAGCGCCGCGCCCCCACCTCCTCGGCGGCCTAGCCGATGCCGGGCGCCGAGGACCGCGCCGTCGCCAAGCTCGAGGCCGACGGCGCGGCGGCCGTGACCGTCGCGGCCTTCCGGCAGCGCCTGCGCGGGCTCCACGCGCCGGACGCCGGGCTGCTGGCGGGCGACGAGCTCGAGCCCCTCGGGGAGCTGCCCGCGCTGGAGGACCTGCCGGTCCCGTCGCCGGCCGCGGCGCGCGAGGTCCTCGACCGCGTCGTCGTGCTCAAGCTCAACGGCGGGCTGGGGACGAGCATGGGCCTGAGCGCCCCCAAGTCGCTGATCGAGGTCAAGCCCGGCCACAGCTTCCTCGACGTCATCGCCCGTCAGGTGCTGGCCCTGCGCGAGCGTCACGGGGCCCGCCTGCCGCTCGTGCTCATGAACTCCGCCGCGACCCGCGCGCCGTCGCTGCGCGCGCTGGCCCGCCACCCGGCCCTGGCCGCCGACGTCCCGCCCGACTTCCTGCAGAGCCGCGAGCCCAAGCTGCTGGCCGACGGCCACGAGCCGGTGGCCTGGCCCGCCGAGCCGGAGCTCGAGTGGTGCCCGCCCGGCCACGGCGACGTCTACGCCTCGCTGGGGGCGAGCGGGATGCTCGATGCGCTGCTGGCCGCCGGCTACCGGTGGGCGTTCGTCTCGAACTCCGACAACCTCGGCGCGCTCGTCGAGCCCCGCATCGCGGCCTGGGTCGCCGCGGAGTCGGTCCCGTTCGCGATGGAGGTCGTCCGGGGGACGGCGGCCGACCGCAAGGGCGGGCACCTCGCCCGCCACGACGGCCGCCTGGTCCTGCGCGAGACCGCGCAGGTCCCGGAGGGCGACGACTCGTTCGGGGACGTGGAGCGCTGGCGCTGGTACAACACCAACGACCTGTGGGTCGACCTCGCCGCGCTGGACGGCCTGCTGCGCGAGCACGACGGCGCGCTCGACCTGCCGCTGATCGTCAACCGCAAGACCGTCGACCCCGCCGACCCCTCCTCGCCTGCGGTCCTGCAGCTCGAGACCGCGATGGGCGCCGCGGTCGGCGCGATCGAGGGCGCCCGGGCGGTGCACGTGCCGCGCGCCCGCTTCGCCCCGGTCAAGACGACCGACGACCTGCTCGTCGTGCGCTCGGACGCCTACGCCCTGCGCGACGACGGCGCGATGGCGCCGATGTTCGAGGGCCCG
>JAICJK010000511.1 GCA_025928415.1 Solirubrobacteraceae bacterium
CGCTTGGCGTGGCCGCCGGCGAGGTCGGACTCCTGGTCGCCGACGTTGGCGAGGATCGTGTAGCCGCGGCGCTCGATCCGCGCGCGCTCGCGGGACTTGTAGGCGATCGTGCTCTCGCCGCTGCTGAACGAGATGCCGGCCCAGCCCTTGTAGCCCGCGGAGCGCAGGTTGGTCTCCGTGATGCTGCGCAGCACGCCGGGGCGGCCGGTGATGAAGAACACCGCGACGTGGCGCCGCCGGGCGGCGTCGAACAGCTGCAGCGTCGGGGCGATCGCCGTCCCGGTCCCGCTCACCACGTCGACGGTCGTGCCGGACGCGATGAAGCCCGACGCGGTCAGGCCGGCGTAGTTCGACAGCGAGGTCTCGTCGATGTCCAGGACGAGGGCCGGGCGGCGCGGGCGGTGGCGCGCCTTCAGCCGGCGCTCGAGGTACGAGCGGGCCAGCCGGTCGACGGTCGCCAGGTCGCGCTCGTAGGCGCCGGAGTCGTGGTAGGCGCGCAGGGCGGGCACCAGCTCGGCGGCGCCCATCGTCTGCGTCTGGCCGAGCTGGGGCAGCCCGACCCCGGTGGGCCGCACGGTCTGCACGGGCGTGGGCGCCTCGCGGGCGAGCGCCGCCGGCGCGGCCGGCGCGAGGGCCGCGGCGGCGGCCAGGATCGCGGCGGTGGTCAGGCGGCGGGCTGCGCTCATGGCCGCGGAGTGTGGCGGTCGACGATCGCGCGCGCGTCGATGCCGCGGGGCAGCGTGCCGTAGGCCAGGCCGGCGTCCCCGCCCAGCCGGGCGGCGCAGAACGCGTCGGCCACCGCCGCGGGGGAGTGGCGGACGAGCAGCGCGCCCTGCCAGCAGACGGCCATGCGCTCGACGATCCGGCGCGCGCGCACCTCCACGGCCTCGAGGTCGCCCAGCTCGTCGCGCAGCGCCACGGTCGCGGCGTCCAGCCGCGCGTCGGCGCCGGCGGACTCGGCGAGCTCGTCGAAGAAGCGCAGCAGGACCTCGGGCTGCTTGGCCAGCGCGCGCAGGACGTCGAGCGCGTTGACGTTGCCCGAGCCCTCCCAGATCGAGTTCAGCGGCGCCTCGCGGTAGAGCCGCGGCATCCCGGACTCCTCGATGTAGCCGTTGCCGCCCAGGCACTCCAGCGCCTCGAAGGCCAGCCCGGGGTAGCGCTTGCAGACGTGGTACTTGCCGACCGCGGTGCCCAGGCGCCGCAGGGCGACGTCGCCCTCGTCATAGGCGCGCGCGAGGCGCATGGCCAGGACCGTCGCCGCCTCGCTCTCGATCGCCAGGTCGGCGAGCACGTTGCCCATCAGCGGCTGGTCGGCCAGCAGCTTGCCGAACGCGCTGCGGTGGGCGGTGTGCCAGGTCGCGTTGGCGACGGCCCAGCGCATCCCGGCCGCCGAGCCGATGATGCAGTCCAGCCGCGTGTGGCCGACCATCTCGATGATCGTCGGGACGCCGCGGCCGGCCTCGCCGACCAGCCGTCCCCAGGTCCCGTCGAACTCGACCTCCGAGCTGGCGTTGGAGCGGTTGCCGAGCTTGTCCTTCAGCCGCTGCAGGAAGAACGGGTTGCGCGACCCGTCGGGCAGGATCCGCGGGACGGCGAAGCAGGAGGGGCGGGCGGGATCCGAATCCGTCTGGGCCAGGACGAGGAACAGGTCGCACATCGGCGCGCTGCAGAACCACTTGTGGCCGCGCAGGACGTACTCGCCCTCCGCGATCCGCGTCGCCGTGGTCGTGTTCGCGCGGACGTCGCTGCCGCCCTGCTTCTCGGTCATCGCCATGCCGCACTTCGCGCTGCCCTTCTCGGCGGCGGGGCGCAGGACGGGGTCGTAGGCGGCCGCGGTCAGCAGCGGCTCCCACTCGGCCGCCAGCGCGGGCGTCGTGCGCAGCGCGGGCACCGCGGCGAAGGTCATGGTCATCGGGCAGCCGTGGCCGGCCTCGACGGCGCCGGTGGTGATGCCCAGCGCGGTGCGGACGACGTGCGTGCCCTCGCGGTCCGACGTCCACGGCAGCGCGTGCAGCCCGTGCTCGGAGGCCAGCGCCATGAGCTGGTGCCAGGCGGGGTGGAACTCGACCTCGTCGATCCGGTGGCCGTAGCGGTCGTGCGTGCGCAGCTTCGGCGGGTTCTCGTTGGCCTGCACGCCCCACTCGGTCAGCGGGACGCCGCCCCAGGCCTCGCCGACCTGCTCGGCCCGCTCGCGCGCCCAGCCGCCGCCCTCGCGCTCGAGCGCCTCCATGAGCACGGGGTGCGTCGTGAACAGGTTCAGCGGCGCCAGCGGCGGCACCTGGTTGGCGACCTCGTGGGTGACCGAGGCGGGGGTGGGGCGGTGCATCACGGACATGGGTCGGGGCTCCCGGCGATGGATCGTTGGCAGAAGGCGACGAGCGCGGCGACGAGGGCATCCTCGTCCGGGCGCGCGCCGACGGGGGACA
>JAICJK010000054.1 GCA_025928415.1 Solirubrobacteraceae bacterium
CCGTCGGTGCCCTTGGCGAGCTCGACGAAGGCGCCGAACGTCGTCGTCTTGACGACCTTGCCGGTGTACTGATCGCCGACCTCGACCTCCTTGGTCATCTGCGAGATCCGCGCGACCAGCGCGTCGGCGAGCTCGCCGTTGGCCGAGTAGATCAGCACCTGGCCCTCGTCGTTGACGTCGATCTGGGAGTCGAACTCGTCGCTCAGGCCGCGGATGGTCTCGCCGCCCTTGCCGATCAGCAGGCCGATCTTGTCGGTGTCGATCTTGATCTGCGAGATCCGCGGAGCGTAGGGCGAGAGCTGCTCGCGCGGGCCGGAGATCACGGCCGCCATCTGACCGAGGATGTCCAGCCGGGCCTCCTTGGCCTGGGCGAGCGCGTCGCGCAGGATGTCGAAGGTCACGCCGGTGATCTTGATGTCCATCTGCAGGGCGGTGATGCCCTCCGCGGTGCCGGCGACCTTGAAGTCCATGTCGCCGAGGTGGTCCTCGACGCCGGCGATGTCGGTCAGGACGGTGTAGTCGTCGCCCTCCTTGATCAGGCCCATGGCGATGCCGGCGACCGGCGCCGCGATCGGCACGCCCGCGTCCATCAGCGACAGCGAGGAGCCGCAGACCGAGGCCATCGACGACGAGCCGTTGGACTCGAGGATGTCCGACACGACGCGGATCGTGTACGGGAAGTCCTCCTTGGACGGCACGACCGGCACCAGGGCGCGCTCGGCCAGCGCGCCGTGGCCGATGTCACGCCGCTTGGGCCCGCGCATGAACCCTGCCTCGCCCACCGAGAACGGCGGGAAGTTGTAGTGGTGCCAGTAGAACTTGTGCGTCTCCAGGCCCAGGGTGTCCAGGCGCATCTCCTCCTTCAGCGTGCCGAGCGCGACGACGCTGAGGGCCTGGGTCTGCCCGCGGGTGAACAGCGCGGAGCCGTGCGTGCGCGGGGCGACCGTCGTCTCGATCGAGATCGGCCGGATCTCGCGCTCGCCGCGGCCGTCCGGGCGCTTCTTGTGGACGGCGATGCGCTGGCGGATCGTCTCCTTCTCCAGCTTGTCGAAGGCCGCCTGCGCGTTGCTGCGCGCGACGTCGTAGAGCTCGGAGGACGGGTCGCCCGAGTACTGCTCGACGACCGCCTGCTCGACCGCCTTGGTCGCGTCCTGGCGCTCGAGCTTGTCGAAGACCTGGGTGGCCTGGTCGAGCTGGGCGCCGTGCGAGGCGCGGATCTGCTCGAGCAGGTCCGCGGGCACCTGCGGCGCCTCGACGGAGAGCTTCGGCTTGCCGACCCGCTCGGCCAGCTCGCGCTGGGCGGCGCAGATCTTGCGGATCTCCGAGTGGGCGATGTCCAGCGCGTCGAGGATCTCGGCCTCGGGGATCATGTTCGCCCCGGCCTCGACCATGAGGATCGCCTCGTCGGTGCCCGCGACCACGAGGTCGAGGTCCGACAGCCCCTCGGCCATCGCCTGCTCGGACGGGTTGACGACGAAGTTGCCCTCGATCTTGCCGATGCGCACCGACCCGACGGGGGTGGGCAGCGGGACCTCGGAGATCATCAGCGCCGCCGAGGCGCCGTTCATCGCGAGGATGTCGTAGGGGTGCTCGTGGTCGACGCTCAGCGTGATCGCGACGAGCTGCGTCTCGAAGTGCCAGCCCTTGGGGAAGAGCGGGCGGATCGGGCGGTCGATCATGCGCGCCGTCAGCGTGCCCTTCTCGCCCGCGCGGCCCTCGCGCTTGAAGAACGAGCCGGGGATCTTGCCCGCGGCGTACATCCGCTCCTCGACGTCGACGGTCAGCGGGAGGAAGTCGACGTCGCGGAGGTTCCCGACCGTCGCCGTGGAGAGGACCATCGTGTCGCCCTGGCGGACGACGACGGCCCCGGAGGCCTGCTTGGCCATGCGGCCCGTCTCGAAGGAGATCTCCGTGCCGGCGATCTCGACGGTGACCGTGGTCACGTCACTGCTCATAGGTGTTCCCTTCTGGCACCCGGTCATCGGACTCGCCGGGCGCAGCGTTGTTCTGGCTCTTTCGATATCCGAAGACGCCCATTCTCGCACAAGCGGCGGCGATCGCCCCGGCCCCTGTCAGCCTGGATCCGCCGACCGATCGTGGATGCGATCATCGGTGGACCCAGGCTCAGATGGCCAGCGCGGCCAGGAACTCCGCGTCGGGCGGCCCGGGCCGCCCGGCCGCGCCGTCGCCGGCGAACAGCGTCGGCGTCGCGGCGACGCCCGCCCGCAGGCCCTCGTGCACGTCGCGGCGCACCCGGTCGGCGACCGCCGGGCTGCGCCGGTCCGCCTCGAAGCGGTCGACGTCGAGCCCGAGCTGCGCGCAGCGCTCCCACAGATGCGGGTCGTCGATGCGGCCCTGATCGCCCCACAGCGACGCGGCCATCGGCCAGAACGCCCCCTGCGCCGCGGCGGCCTCGGCGGCGTGGGCCAGCGCGACCGCCCGCGGGTGCTTGGCCCGCAGCGCGAAGTGGCGGAAGGCAACGCGCACCGGCGCGTCGCGCAGGCGCTCCCAGGCGACCGCGCAGCGCGGGCAGGTGAAGTCGCCGTAGACGACGACCAGCGGGGCGCCGGGCGCGCCGCGGACGTGGTCGTCGGAGCGCAGTGCCGGGACGGGGGCGCTGCCGAGGTCGGAGGCGGGGGCCATCCCCGTCAGCGTAGATGGCCGCCGGCGGCGGGCCGGACGGCGTCAGGCGGCGGTCGCCGCCAGGCCGTCGAAGATCAGGTTCACGCCGGGCAGCTCCCCGGGGTTGGCGGCCAGGTGGCTCCAGCGCACGACCTGGTCGGGGCCGACGACGACCAGCGCGCGGTTCGTCATGCCGCCGGGCTCGAAGTAGGCGCCGAACGCGCGCGCTGCCGCGCCCTTGGGCTCGAAGTCCGAGAGCTGCTCGATCGACACGCCGAGCTTGTCCTTGAAGGCCTGCTGGGAGTACGTCGGGTCGGTCGACACCCCGTAGATCTCGGCGCCCTGCCCCCGGATCTCCCCGACGACCTCGTCGTAGACCTGCAGCTGGTCGGTGCACACCGGGCTGAAGGCGAACGGGTAGAAGACGAGGACGGTCGTCGTGCCCCGCAGGTCCTCCTGCGTGAACGGCTCCCCGTCGGAGCGCGCCAGCCGGAAGTCGGGGACGCGCGTGCCGGGGGCGATGATGGCCATGGGACCTACTTACGCAGGCCGAGCTGCTTGATCAGCGCCCGGTAGCCCTCGAGATCGCTCTTCTCGAGGTAGTTCAGCAGGCGCCGGCGCTGGCCGACGAGCATCAGCAGGCCGCGGCGCGAGTGGTGGTCCTTCGCGTTCGCGCGGAGATGCTCGGTGAGATCGTTGATGCGCTGCGTGAGGAGCGCGACCTGGACCCGGGTGTTGCCCGTGTCCTGCGCGTTGGCGCCGAACTCGGCGATGATCTCCTGCTTGCGCTCTGCGGAAAGGGTCGTCATGTGCGGCCGATCACGGTAGCAGCGTCCTGGTGAGCTCGACGTCGCGGCCCATCTGGTCGACGAGCACGTCGACGGAGGCGAAGCGCTTCTCCCCGCGCAGCCGCTTGACGAACTCGAGGCGCAGCGGCGTCCCGTACAGGTCGCCGGCGAAGTCGAGCAGGTAGGCCTCGATGAGCTCACCGCGGCCGGTGACGAACTGCGGGCGCACGCCGACGTTGACGGCCGCGGCGTGCACGCGCCCGTCGGCGGTCCGCGCGCGGCAGGCGTAGACGCCGTGGCCGGGGGTGGCGTAGCCCTCGCGCGGGACCAGGTTGGCCGTCGGGTAGCCGAGCTCGCGGCCGCGGCGATCGCCGCCGACCACCTCGCCGGTGAGCGTGAACGGCGCGCCGAGCAGTTGCCCGGCGTACTCGACCGCGCCGCCGAGGATCAGGCCGCGGATGTGGCTGGAGGAGACGATCTCGCCGTCGACCTCGAGCAGCGGGACCACGCGGGCCTCGAAGCGCCGCTCGGCGCGCAGGGTCTCCGCGTCGCCCGACGCGCGGTGCCCGAAGCGGAAGTTCTCCCCCACCGAGACGTGGGCCGCCTGCAGCGGGCCGAGCAGCACGTCGTCGATGAACGACGCCGCGCTGCGGGCCGCGAACTCGCGGTCGAACGTGACGACCACGAGCTCGTCGACGCCGAGGTCGCCGATCAGCTCGGCCTTGCGCTCGAGCGTGGTGATCAGCCGCGGCGCCTGGGCCGGGGCGATCACGCGCACCGGATGCGGCTCGAAGGTCACGACGGCGTCCGCGCCGGCGATGACCTCGCGGTGGCCGAGGTGCACGCCGTCGAACGTGCCGACGGCGACGCGTCGCGGGCGCGGGACGACCTCGGCCAGGGGGACGACTCGGGCGCTGGGCACGCCCGCGATCCTACGGGCAGCGGCCCGGCGACCCCCGGCCCGTTGCCGCTGCCGGGGGCGAGCGGTCCGCGCGGACGCGCCGCTAGGCGCGGAAGCCGACGATCGGCTTCAGCATCCCGGCGTCCCGCGGCTCGGCCACGGCGATCGGGCCGTCGTCGTCGGCCAGCAGCAGGGGCCCGTCGGCGCGGCCGGCGACCGCCAGGCCGTGTGCCGCCCGCCCGGCGTCCTCGCCGCCCAGCCGGCGCACGGGCATCACGGCGCCGAGCGCGTCGGCGAGCGGCAGGCGCGCGCCCGCGTCGCGGACGTCGAAGGGCCCGATGGCCGTGCGCCGCAGCGCCGTGCAGTAGGCGTCGCCGAGGTCGGCGATCAGCGAGCGTACGTAGGTCCCCGAGGAGCACTCGATCGCGAACTCGTCGGGGCCGAGACGCTCGAAGCGGTGCACGACGATCTCCCGCTCGGGCAGCTCGACGGCCTCGCCGCGGCGGGCCAGCGCGTAGGCCCGCTCCCCGGCCACCTTGACCGCGCTGTAGGCCGGCGGGCGCTGCCGCAGGACGCCCGTCGGCAGCACGAGCGGCTCGGGCGGCGGGCGCCCCGTCTCGACGATCTCCCCCTCCGGATCGCCGGTGCTGGACACGGCGCCGAACCGCGCCCGAGCCACGTAGGTCTTCGGCAGCGCCATCAGGAAGCGCTGCACGCGCGTCGCGCGGCCCACGAGCACGAGCAGCAGGCCGGTGGCGAACGGGTCCAGGGTGCCCGCGTGCCCGACCTTGGGCCGCGGCGCGCCCGCGGCGCGCGGCAGGCCGCGACGGACCTCGGCCACGATGTCGTGGGACGTCCTGCCCGCGGGCTTGTCGACGAGCAGCACCGCGTCGGCGTCCATCGCCGGGATGATCACCGGTCGCGGGTCAGGCCGTGGCGACCACGTGGTTGCGCCCGGCCGCCTTGGCCCGGTACAGCGCCCGGTCGGCGTCGCGCAGGACCTCGCCGGTCGCCCGCATCCCGTCGGCGTCGTGGGCGACGCCCACGGAGACGGTCACCCGCCCCTCGAGGTCCGTCGTGCCCGCCTCGACCGCGGCGCGGATGCGCTCGGCGACCTCCCCGGCGGCGTGCGCGTCGGTGCCGGGCAGCAGGAGCGCGAACTCCTCGCCGCCCACGCGCGCGAGCACGTCACCCGGGCGGATCTGCGCGGCGGCGATCGCGCCGAAGCGCCGCAGCGCGAGGTCGCCCGCGTCGTGGCCGAAGCGGTCGTTGATCGACTTGAACTCGTCGAGGTCGAGCACGAGGACGGCGTAGGGACCGGTCCGCTCGCGATGGTGGCGGCTGACCGCATCGGCGAACGCGCCGCGGTTGAGCATGCCGGTCAGGGGATCGGTCGCGGCCGCGCGCTCCAGGCCGGCCACCAGGCGCACGACGCGGTGCTTGAGCACGAAGACCAGGCAGGTCATGCCCGCCACGGCGGACAGGGTGGAGACGGCCATCAGCGTCCGTGCCGTGTCGTCGACCCACAGCGGGAACACGACCGCGTAGGCGCCCGCGAGCAGCCCGAAGGTGGCCAGGACCTCGCGGCGCTGCAGGAAGCAGGCGGCGCCGATCATCGGCCACAACGCGAAGAACGCGGTGCCGGCCAGCGGCCGCGCCGCGGCGACGGAGGCCGCCACGATGAGGACCCCGAAGGCCGAGCTGCCGACCAGCAGCGCGCCCGGCGGGCGCCGCCAGACGGCGTAGGCCAGCCCGAGCGCGAGCGACACCAGCGCGACGATGCCGAGCGGGAGGTGGTCGGAGTGGTCCGGGTCGGGGAGCACCAGGATGAGCCCGAGCACGAGCGCGGCCGAGACGTAGAGCACGGCGGAGGTGCGCCGGGCGCGCTGGGCGGCGAGCGTCGCGGTGCCCGGCGCGGCGGGAGAGCCGAGCGGATCGGTGAACGTGTAGTCCCGGAGGGCCACACGAGGGTCATCGACGTCGCGCGGGGAAGCTGAAGCGGCGCTTAGCGCGCGGCGCCGAGCTGGTCGGCGATCGCGTCGCGGAGGAACACGACGAGCGCGTCGAGGTCGAGGTCGGTCGTGAAGCCCGCGGCCTGGCGGTGGCCCCCGCCGCCGCCGGCGCGCGCGATCGCCGAGACGTCGACCGAGCCGTCCGTGGAACGCAGGGAGACCTTCTTGCGGCGCGCCGCGCCGGGCGCGCCGTCGGCCAGCAGCTCGCGCGCCATCGCCGCGACGAGCGTGCCCTGGACCGAGCGCAGGTGGTCGATGACGCCCTCGGAGTAGCTCTCCTCCGCGCCGGCCGCCGCGTAGTCCTCGCGGCTGAGCTGGGTGAAGGTCAGCCGGCCCTCGTCGAACCGCCGGATGTTGGCCAGGCCGCGCCCCAGCAGCTCGAGCTTGGAGAACGGCATCTCCTCGTACAGGCGCCGGTAGATCGCGTTGACGTCGACGCCGGCCTCGACGAGCTCGGCGGCCATCACGTGGGCGCGGATGCCGGTGTTCTCGTACATGAACTTGCCGGTGTCGGTCACGAGCCCGACGTAGAGCGCGTCGGCGATCGTCGGCGTGGCGCGCACGCCCAGCGCGCGCATCAGGTCCCACACGATCTCCGCCGTGCAGGAGGCCTCCTCCACCACGTGGTCGACGGTGCCGAAGCGCGTGTTGTCGTGATGGTGGTCGATGTTGAGGATGCGCGCGCCCCGGCGCTTGACCACCTCGAGCGGGTTGCGGTCGATGTTGCCGCAGTCGAGGAAGATCACGGTGCGCGTCTCGACGTCCGGCGGCGGGCTCGACACGAGCCCGTCGAAGACGAAGAAGCGGTACTCGTAGGGCAGCGGGAACTCCTCCGCCGCCATGAACATCACGGAGTCCTTGCCCAGTGCGGTCAGCACCTCGTGCATCGCGACGAGCGAGCCCAGCGCATCGCCGTCGGGGTTCTCGTGGGTGACGAGGATGAACCGCGTGGCCTCGCGCAGCTCGTCCAGCACCAGCTCGCGCGACGCCGTCCCGTGGTCGACCGCCGCGCTCATGCCGCGGGATCGGGACGGTGGGCGAGCAGGCGCTCCAAGCGCTGCGCGCGCTCCGCCGTGTCGTCGTAGAGGAAGTCGAGCTGCGGCGTGTGCTTCAGGCGCAGCTCGGCGCCGACGCGGCCCTGCAGGTAGCCATGGGCGGAGCGCAGCCCCGCCAGGCTCGCCTCGCGCTCCTCCGCGGTGCCCAGGACGCTCACGTACACGCGGGCATGGCGCAGGTCGGGGCTGGTTCTGACGTCGGTCACGGTGACGAAGCCGACGCGTGGGTCCTTGAGGTCTTTGGCCACGGCGTCGCTGAGGACCTCGCGGACGGCCTCGTCGACGCGCCGCATCCGGTCGCCGCTCATCCTATCCCCCGAACGTCCTCGTAGGAGAGCAGCGTCCGCTCGAGGTGGACGCCCTGGGGATAGCGCGCGTCCAGGAAGCGGCCGACGCCGTCGACCGCCCGCTCGAGGACGCCGAGGTCGCCGCCGGTCAGCGCCGCGGCGATCGTCGCGCGCTGCCAGCGGTCCTGGTGGTCGACCTCGGAGACCGCGCATCCGAGCCGCCCGTGGAGCTGCGCCTTGACCGACGACAGCTCCTTGCGCTTGGCCTTGAGGTCCCCGGCCTCGGGGAAGTGCAGCTCGATCGTCAGCAGGGCTGCGTAGGGGCCCATCGCATGCCGCCGCCTCAGGCGAGCTCGCGCTCGACCTTGCGCGTCTGGAAGACCTCGAAGACGTCGCCCTCCTTGAGGTCCTGGAAGTTCGCCAGCGTGATGCCGCACTCGAAGCCGGCGGCGACCTCGCGCACGTCGTCGTTGAAGCGCCGCAGCCCGGCGATCGTGGTCTCATGCACCACGGTGCCGTCGCGCACGACGCGCACCCGGGCGCCGCGGACGACGCGGCCCTCGGTGACGTAGGAGCCGGCGATCGTCCCGATCTTCGAGGCGCGGAAGATCTGGCGGACCTCGACCTCGCCGATCGTCTCCTCGACCTCCTCGGGCTCGAGCATGCCCTCCATCGCGGCGCGCAGCTCGTCGAGCGCCTTGTAGATCACGGAGTAGGTCCGGATCTCGATGCCCTCGTGGTCGGCGAGCTGGCGGGCGTCGCCCACCGGGCGGACGTTGAACCCGAGGATGATCGCCTCGGAGGCCGCCGCGAGCATCACGTCGGACTCGTTGACGCCGCCCACGCCGGCGTGGACCACGTTGACGTGGACCTCGTCCTGCGGGAGCTTGGCGATCTCGTCCTGCAGCGCCTCGACCGAGCCGGCGACGTCGCCCTTGATGACGAGGTCGAGCTCCTTGGCCTCGCCGCCCTGGGCGCGCTTGAACACGTCCTCGAGCGAGGTCTTGCGGCCCGAGCGGCGCGCGAGCGCCTCGGTCTTCAGGCGCTGGCCGCGCTCCTCGGCCTGGCGCCGGGCCTCGCGGTCGTTCTCGACGACGTGGGCGAAGTCGCCGGCGTCGGGGACGCTGTCGAAGCCGAGCACCTCGACGGGCTCGCCGGGGCCGGCCACCTTCTGGCGGCGGCCGGTGTAGTCGTTCATCGCGCGCACGCGGCCCCAGTGCTGGCCCGCGACGACGGCGTCGCCGACGTGCAGCGTGCCGCGCTGGATGAGGATCGTGGCGACGGGGCCACGGCCCGGGTCCAGGCGCGACTCGACGACGGCGCCCGACGCCTCGGCCTCGGGGTTGGCCTTCAGCTCGCCGAGCTCCGCGACGACCTGGATCGTCTCGAGCAGCTCCTCGAGGCCGACCTTCGTCTTGGCCGACACGTCGGCGAACTCGGTGTCCCCGCCCCACTCCGACGGCTGGAGGCCCTGCTGGGTCATCTCCGTGCGCACGCGCGTGGGGTCGGCGCCCTCCTTGTCGATCTTGTTGACCGCGACGATGATCGGGACCTCGGCCGCCTTGGCGTGGTCGATCGCCTCCTGCGTCTGCGGCTTCACCCCGTCGTCGGCGGCCACGACGATCACCGCGATGTCGGTGACGTCGGCGCCGCGGGCGCGCATGGCGGTGAACGCCTGGTGGCCCGGGGTGTCGAGGAAGGTGATCAGCTTGTCGTTGTGGTGGACCTGGTAGGCGCCGATGTGCTGCGTGATGCCGCCGGCCTCGCCCGCCTGGACCTCCGTCTGGCGGATCGCGTCGAGCAGCGACGTCTTGCCGTGGTCGACGTGGCCCATGATCACCACGACCGGCGGGCGCTCGACGAGGTCCTCCTCGGCGTCGTCGAAGACCGGCTCGTCGTCCTCGTCGTCGCCGACGTGGACGATCTCGATCTCCTTGTCGAACTCGTCCGCGATGACCTGGATCGCGTCGTCGCTCAGCGTCTGGGTGAGCGTGGCCATCTCGCCCAGCGTCATGAGCTTGCGGATGATGTCCGGCACGGGCACGCCGAGGTACTCGGCGACGTCCTTGACGGTCGAGCCCGAGTTGATCCGGAACCGGTCGGTCGCGGTCTGCGCGGAGACGTCGAGCGCCTCGATCGAGTCGTTGTAGGTGCCGCGGCGGCGGCGCCCGCGGCGCGGGCGACGCGGGGGCTGGTTCGGGCCGCCGGGACCGCCGGGGCCGCCCGGGCCGCGGCGCGAGGCCTGGGAGTCGA
>JAICJK010000592.1 GCA_025928415.1 Solirubrobacteraceae bacterium
AGCACCACGTCGTCGCCGGCGGCGCGGGCGTCCGCGGCCCAGGCCTCGGCCCGCCGCGCGGCCGCGGCGCCGCGGGCGACCGCGACGACGCGTACCGAGCCCCGGCGGGTACGCCAGGCCCCGAAGTGCTGGGACGCGGGGACGCCCGAGCGCCCGCGCACGCTGCCGCGGCGGCGCAGCAGGTGCCGGACCCAGACCAGGGCGTCGCCGCCCGCGTCGAGGGAGATCTTCAGCGCGCCGCGCCAGCCGTCGCGCCAGCCGCCGTCGACGACCGTGCGGTAGGCGAGCTTCGCCGCCGGACGGACGAGCGCGCCGAGGACGAACGCGCGGGCCGAGCGCGGCGCCTGGAGCTGACCGGCCTCCAGTCGGGCGTAGCGCCAGGCGTCGCCGACGGCCTCGGCGAGGTCCTCGGCGACGAGGTGGACGAGATCGCCGGTGAACGGGTGCACGGGGCCGGCGGGGACGATGCCCTCGTGGACCGTGCGCGCCTCGTCGTGGCGGTGCACCGCGGCGCGGAACAGCCGGTGGCGGTACTTCGGGTACTTGGCCGACGGCCCGAGCGGGCGGCCGAGGAAGACGTCGCGCAGCGGCAGGCCGCAGAGGGCGACGCCGTCGGGCGGGGCGGCGAGGAAGGCCTCGATCTCCGCGCGCAGCTCGGAGCTGACGCGCTCGTCGGCGTCGACCTCGAGGATCCACTCGCCGCGGGCGTGGTCGATCGCGACGTTGCGCTGCGCCGCGAAGCCGAGCCAGGGCTGCTCGACCACCCGCGCGCCGGCCGCGCGGGCCACGGCGACCGTCGCGTCGGCCGAGCCGCCGTCGACGACGACGATCTCGTCGCAGAAGGCCACGCTGGCCAGGCAGGCGGCCAGCCGCGTCTCCTCGTCGCGGGCGATCACGCAGGCGCTGAGGCCCGCGCGCGGCCGGCCTGCGGTGCTGGCGGCGGACGGCACGGCGTCCATGGTGCCCGACGGGGCCGTGGGGGGGCGGCCCGCCGGGCGACCGGCGATGGCGTGGCTGTCGTGCATTGCCCTCGGTGGTCGGCCGCCGGCGACCGGTCTGGATCGCCGCGAGCGAGCGCCCGGCGACATGCGTCCAGAACGGCGCGCGTCGCCTCATCCACCACCTGTCCAACCCGTCCCCCTTCACACCAGGAACCGGTCCGTTCGCGTCGATCCCATCCGCGACCCGGATGCCGTCAGCGGCACCCCCCTCACGCCCGCCCCCTTTCACATGGACCGGACCACGCACTCCTCCCGCCGCCGCCCCCTCGCGCTGCTGGCCGCCGTCGCCGGCGCGCTGGCCTTCGCCGCCCCCGCCGCCGCCGCCCCCGCCGTGGCCACCGACACCGCCATGAACACCGCGGAGAACATCGCCCGCGCGCAGTGGGGCATGGACCCCTGCGGCGGCCAGGTCACGGTGCTGTGGACGGTCCTGGCGCCGCAGGTCAACGCGACCTCGACCTGGTCGAACCCGATCGGCGGCTACGCCGACCCGGCCCAGAACTCCGCCTGCAAGATCGAGTACAACGAGCTCGCGTCGTGGGACTGGCCCAAGCTCTGCACCGTGGTCGTCCACGAGATGGGCCACCTCTCCGGGCACGATCACAGCCCCGATCCCAACGACGTGATGTCGGCGTACTACACGCGGCCGCTGGCCGCCTGCGACACCCCCGGCCCCGGCCTTCCGCCGGCTTCGGCGCCCGCCGCGGCCACCAGCGACGCGAGCTCCTCGGCCCCCGCCGCGCCGGCGTCGTCGAGCACGCGCAGCGCGACGCACAGGACCAAGACCCACAAGGCCAAGACCAAGCAGGCGAAGGCCAAGAAGGCGAAGGCCAAGAAGGCGACGGCCAAGAAGGCCAGGGCCAAGGCGAAGCGCGCCCGCGCCCGGCGGGCCCGCGCCAAGCGGGCCCGG
>JAICJK010000663.1 GCA_025928415.1 Solirubrobacteraceae bacterium
CCTGACCTTCGCGCGCTACGAGGCGCTGATGCTGCTGTTCTACAGCCGTCGCGGCGAGCTGCCGCTGGGCAAGATCTCCGATCGCCTGCAGGTCCACCGGGCCAGCGTCACCAACGTCGTGGACAAGCTCTCCGAGCGCGGCTACGTCGAGCGCGTCCAGCACGAGCAGGACCGCCGGGCCGTCCTGGCGAGCATCACCGCGGAGGGCCGCCGGGCGGCGCGCCGGGCGACCAAGCGCCTGAACGTCGCGGGGTTCGGGATGGCGCCGCTGGGCGCGGCGGAGTGCGAGCGGCTCTTCGACGTCCTGCGGCCGCTGCGCGCGGGCGCGGGGGACTTCGCCGGGGGCTGAGCTCCGTCAGCGGGCCGGCGCGGCCACCCGCCCGTCCGCGTACTCGTAGAACCCGCGGCCCGTCTTGCGGCCGTGGTGGCCGGAGACGACCATCCGCTTGAGCAACGGCGGCGGGGCGTACTCGGGCTGCTTGAACTCCTCGTACAGCGAGTCGCCGATCGCGTACATGACGTCCAGGCCGATGAAGTCGCAGAGCGTCAGCGGCCCCATCGGGTGCCCGCAGCCGCGCTTCATGCCCTCGTCGATGTCCTCGCGGGTGGCGAAGCCGTCCTCGTACATCCGGATCGCCGCCATCAGGTAGGGCACCAGCAGCATGTTGACGATGAACCCGGAGCGGTCCTTGGTGTGGATGACGTGCTTGCCCATCTCGCGCGCGAGGTCCTGGGCGGCCTGGACGGTCTGCTCGCCGGTGTCGAGCGCGCGGACGACCTCCACCAGGCTCATGACCGGGACGGGGGAGAAGAAGTGCATGCCGACGACGCGCTCGGGACGCTGGGTCCACGAGGCGAGCTCGGCGATCGGGATCGACGAGGTGTTCGAGGCGAGGAAGGCGGCGTCGGGCAGCAGTTCGTCGAGCTGGGCGAACAGGCGGCCCTTGGCGCGCGGGTCCTCGACGATCGCCTCGATGACGGCGTCCGCGGCGCCGAGGTCCTCGAGGCGCGGGGTGTGGACGATGCGCTCCAGCAGCCCGTCGGCGGCGGCCTGGTCGAGCCTGCCGCGCGCGACCGACTTGCCCACCGAGGCCTCCAGGCCGCGGCGGGAGCGCTCCAGCGGCGCGGCGTCCGGCTCGTGGACCAGGACGTGCTTGCCGGCGGCGGCGGCCGACTCGGCGATGCCCGATCCCATGAAGCCGGCGCCGACGACGGCGATGACCGACACGCTCATTGGATGCTCCTCTCGAAGGACCTGTCGACCCTACCAACCATGCGACCTTCCAACTATCTGGTCTCCGCGCGCCTTCGCCGGTTCCGGACGGCTCGAAGGCGGGGAGGATGCGGGACCCCGCTCACGGCGCCAGGAACCGGGTCAGCTCGCGCGGCACCCGCGGGTCGCGCCCGCGCGACTGCACCGAGTGGCCGTCGCCGCGGGCCACGACGAGCCGGCCGTGCGGCGCGCGGCGCAGCTCGCGCCGCGCCCAGGCCAGCGGCGTGGAGAGGTCGTGGTCGCCGGCGAGCAGCAGCGCGGGGACGCGCAGCGGTCCGCCGGGC
>JAICJK010000016.1 GCA_025928415.1 Solirubrobacteraceae bacterium
GCCTCCACGGCGCCGCTGCGGGCCAGCGCCTCGAGCGACTGCCGGGAGGTCGGGTTGACGTCGAAGGACACGGCGTCGTCGGTCTGGCGGCCCTCCACGATCCGCGCGGCGACCTCGAAGTCGCGCAGCCCCGGGTTGGCCGACGAGCCGATCACGACCTGGGAGATCTCGCGCCCGGCGACCTCGCGCACCGGCCGCACCTTCCCGGGGCTGGAGGGCAGCGCGATCAGCGGCTCGAGCGCCGACAGGTCGAGCTCCTCCTCGACGTCGTAGGCGGCGTCCTCGTCGGCCAGCAGCTCGGTCCAGTCGCTCTCGCGCGCCTCGGAGGCCAGGAAGCGCCGGACGGCGTCGTCGGACGGGAAGACGCTGGTGGTGGCGCCCAGCTCCGCGCCCATGTTGGCGATCACGTGGCGGTCCATCGCGCTCAGGCCCGCCAGCCCCGGGCCGTGGTACTCCACGATCCGCCCGAAGCCCCCGTCGACGTCGTGGCGGCGCAGCAGCTCGAGGATCACGTCCTTCGCGCTGACCCAGTCGGGCAGCTCGCCGGTCAGGCGGACGCCCCAGATCTCGGGCATCCGCACGTGGTAGGGCTCGCCGGCCATCGCCAGCGCCACGTCGAGGCCGCCGGTGCCGATCGCCAGCATGCCGAGCGATCCGGCTGCGCAGGTGTGCGAGTCCGACCCGAGGAGCGTCTTGCCGGGGGCGCCGAAGCGCTGCATGTGGACGGGATGCGACACGCCGTTGCCCGGCTTGGAGAACCACAGCCCCCACTTGAGCGCCGCCGAGCGCAGGAACAGGTGGTCGTCGGCGTTGCGGAAGTCCGCCTGCAGCAGGTTGTGGTCGACGTACTGGGCCGACAGCTCGGTCCGGACCTCGGGCAGGCCGAGGGCCTCGAACTCGAGCATCACCATCGTGCCCGTCGCGTCCTGGGTCAGCGTCTGCTCGATCCGCAGCGCGATCTCCTCGCCCGGGGTGGGGTCCCCGTCGACGAGGTGCGCGTCGATCAGCTTGCGGGCGACGGACCTGCCCATCGCCGCGCGGCCTCAGGGCCGCTCGCCGGGATCGGCGCCGCCGCCGTCGGCCCGGGCGATCTCCTGGTCGTCCTCCTCGACGGGGAGCACCTCCTCGGCGTGCACCGAGCACAGGAAGGGCCCGGCGGTCTCCCGGGCCGCGTGGATCTCGCTCTCGGTCAGCACGGCGCCGCAGACCGCGCAGCGCTCCTCGAGCGAGTCTTCGAGCGTGTGTTCCTCGAGGTCCATGGGCTACGGGTGCCCGCCCTGGCAGCCGCACAAACGGGTGCGCGACACTCCCGGGATGACCGAGGCCGCCGCAGCGCAGTCCTTCTCGAAGTCGCTCGTGCTGGGGGAGATCGAGGAGGATCTCGTGTTCCCGTTCCCGGTCCGGCGCGAGCCCGCCGAGGAGGACCGGATCCGGGCCCTGAACAGCGCCTTTCGCGAGTACGCGGCGGAGCACGTGGACTCGCGCGAGATCGACCGCGCCGCGTGGATCGAGGACCACGTGTTCCGCGATCTCGGCGAGCTGGGGCTCATGGGCCTGTACGTGCCCGAGGAGTACGGCGGGCAGGGGCTGTCGCAGACCGGCTACGCGCGCGTGTTCGAGACGCTGGGGCAGGCCGACGGGTCGCTCACGGTCGCGATGGGCGTACACCAGTCGATCGGCATGAAGGGCATCGTCATGTTCGGCACCGACGAGCAGAAGGCGCGCTTCCTGCCGGACCTCGCCGCCGGGCGCAAGCTCGCCGGCTTCGCCCTCACCGAGCCCGAGGCGGGGTCGGATGCCTACAACATCCGCTCGCGCGCCGTCGAGCAGGCCGACGGCTCGTGGGTCCTCAACGGCGAGAAGCGCTGGATCGGCAACGGCGGCCGCGGCTCGGTCTTCGTGGTCTTCGCGCGCACCGAGGTCGGCGGCAAGGACCGCCACACCGCGTTCATCCTCGAGCGGGGCACGCCGGGCTTCGAGGCCGGCGAGCCCTACGACACGATGGGCCTGCGCGGCAACAACCTCTGCCCGCTGTCGTTCCGCGACGTGCGCGTCGGTCCCGAGAACGTCCTCGGCGAGGCCGGCGAGGGCTTCCACATCGCCATGCAGATCCTCAACAACGGCCGCATGAGCCTGGGCACGGGGGCCGTCGGGCTGGCCAAGCGGCTGCTCGACCTCACCATCGGGCACGTCACCGAGCGCCGCCAGTTCGGGCAGCCGATCGGCGACTTCGACATGGTCGAGGACAAGATCGGCTGGATGGTGTCCTACCTGTTCGGCATCGAGTCGATGGCCTACATGACGACCGGCCTCGTGGACGCCGGCGTCGAGGACTACGCGGTCGAGTCGGCGATGGCCAAGGTCGCCGGCACCGAGTTCGTCTGGTACCAGGCCAACCGCGCGCTGCAGCTCAAGGGCGGTGAGGGCTACATGCGCACCGAGCCCTACGAGCAGATCGTCCGCGACATCCGCGTCTTCCCGATCTTCGAGGGAGCGAACGACGTGCTGCGCTCGTTCGTCGCGCTGTCGGCGCTCAAGCCGCTCGGCGAGCAGCTCGAGCTGCTCAGCGACATCGACCTGCGCGACCCGATCGGCACGCTGGGCACGTTCGCCGACTACGCGCTCGGCCGCCTGCGGCGCGGGGTGCGCCCCGCCGCGATCGCGCACGCCCACGCCGAGCTGGGCAAGCTCGCCGACCGCACGAGCGGCCAGGTCGCGCGGCTGCGCGACGAGGGCGAGCGGCTGCTGCGCCGCCACGGCCGCGCGATCGGCGAGCAGGGGATGAGCCACAAGCGCTTCGCCGACGCGCTGGCCGACGTCTACGCGCAGATCGCCGTGCTCTCGCGCGTGACCGCGATCTTCCAGGAGCAGGGCGTGGAAGCCTCCGGCCAGGAGCGCTTCATCGCCGAGACGTTCTGCACCCGCGCGGCGAGCCGGGTCGACCGCTGCCTGGACCACCTGCACGACAACGATGACGAGCGCATGCACTCGATCGCCCGGCTGGCCTACCGGCGCGGCGCCTACGGCTACGCGCTGTACGAGGACTGACCTCGCGGGCCGCCCGCGCGGTCAGCCGGAGAGCGCGGCCGGCTCGGGGAGGACGCCGGTGCGCCGGTAGGCGAGGAAGTCCGGGCGGTGCTCGGCCAGCCACGCCATGGCCTCGCGGTTGAGGCGCTCGCAGGCCTCGAGGCCGTCCGCGCTCGACCGCATGCCCACGTGGTGGACGTAGGCGCGCGAGATCCAGCTCGTGTAGCCCTCCCGGGCCAGGTCGAAGCAGGCGAGGTCGTCGCTGAACCACTCGACCTCGGGGGAGCCGACGACCTCGGTGGCCTCGCGGCTGACGTACGCGCAGAAGGGGGAGATGCGGTCGGCGCGCAGGATCGTGGCCTCGCTGGTGTAGCCGTCCACGGCGCCCTCCCAGGTGCCGCCGTTGGCGGCGCGCACGTTCTGCGCGCCGGGGGCGAAGTTCGAGCGGCACCCGACGATGCCCGGCTTGTAGCCGTGGCTGCGGATGAACGCGACGTCCTCGAGCAGCCGGTCCACGGTGTCGGGCTGCAGGACGACGTCGTCGCTGAGGCCGATGAAGTCCTCCGCGTCGGTCTGCTGGGCGGCCCAGTAGTGGGCCTGGGGGGACTTCAGGCCGCCCGGGCGGCGCAGCACGCGGCAGCGTTCGTTGCGCGGCAGGTCGAGCGGCTCGCACGGCCCGTCCCACGCGACGATGACCTCGAAGCCCTTGGCGTAGGCGGCCACCGCCGACAGGCAGACGCGCAGGTCGTCCCACTGCTCCTGGACGGCTGCGCCCTGGCGATAGGCCGGGACGATGATCGCGGTGCCCATGACCGGTCGATCGGCGCGCGGGCCGCCAGGTTGAGCCGGGATGTCCATGCCCGGCCCGGCCGGCGCGGAGGCTCAGCGCGCGCCGAGCGCGTCGGCCGCGGCGAGGTCGAACGCGCCGTGGTCGGTGCCCAGGCCCTGGGCGACGAGCGCGGCGGTCGCGCAGCCCAGGACGGCGGCCTCCTCGCGCGAGCGGCCCAGCGACAGGCCGCGCAGGAACCCGGCCGAGAAGGCGTCGCCGCATCCGGTGGTGTCCACGACGTCCACCGGCAGCGCCGGCACGCGGGTGGCGCCCGCCGCGTCGACGATCAGCACGCCGTCGGCGCCGCAGGTGGCGGCGACGCAGCCGACGCCGCGGCCGATCAGCGCGCGGCAGGCCGCCTCCAGGTCGCGCTCGCCGGTGAAGCCCGTCGCCTGCTCGTCGTTGGGCAGCAGGAAGTCCAGGTGCTCGAGGGCCGGCGCGATCCACTCCAGGATGCCGCTGTCGCCCGGCGCGAGGATGTCGGCCGAGGTGATCGCCCCGCCGTCGCGCGCGCGGGACAGGATCTGCGCCGCCGCCTCGCCGCCCATGAACTCCGGGCCGCCGAGGTGCAGGAAGCCGGACGCCGCGATCGCCTCCCACGGCGCGTCGGCGGGCCCGTAGGCCGCGTTGGCCCCGACCACGTGGAAGGCGGGCCGCGAGCCGTCCGGGCGGATCGGCAGCACGGACGCCGAGGTCTGGACGTCCGGGCGCCGCAGCAGGAGGGAGGTGTCCACGCCGTCGCGCTCCAGCAGCGCGACGAGCATGTCGCCGAGGGCGTCGGCGCCGACCGCCCCGGCCGAGCGCACGCGCGCCCCGAGCTTGGCCAGGACCAGCGCGGTGCCGCCCGCCGAGCCCGCGGCGGTCATGCGGATCTCCTCGACGAGCTGCCCGCCCTGCCCTTCGGGGATCGCCTCGACCGGGCGCACGAGCACGTCGAGCACGTGCACGCCCATGCAGATCGCGGTCATCTCGTTCATCGGCCCTCCTGGTGTGCGGGGCGCGTGGCGCCGTAGCCGGTCCGCAGCGCGGTCTCGACCACCGCCCGCCGCTGGTCGGGGCCCAGCGTGCGCGGGGTCCCGATCGCGGCCGCCCGCCAGTACACCGTGCAGGCCCACTCGAGCAGCTCGGCCGCGCGCAGCGCGGCCTCGAGGCCGGGGCCCCAGGTGACCGCGCCGTGGTTGGCCATCAGCGCGGCGGAGCGGTCCTCGAGCGCGGCGACGACGGCGGCGGCGAGCTCGGCGCTCCCGAAGGTGGCGTAGGGGGCGACGCGCACGGTGCCGCCGAGCGCCAGCAGCTCGTAGTGCACGCACGGCAGCTCGTCGAGCACGCACGACAGCGCGGTGGCGAAGGGCGCGTGGGTGTGCACGAGCGCCCCGGGGCCGCGCTCGCGGTGGACCCCGAGGTGCAGGCCGGTCTCGCTCGTGGGGGCCAGGGCGCCGCCGGCGACGTTGCCCTCGAGGTCCAGGACGCAGACGTCCTCTGCGCGCAGGTCGGCCAGCGCGGCGCCGGTCGGCGTGATCGCGACGTGCTCGCCGGCGCGCACCGAGACGTTGCCCGACGTGCCGCGCACCAGCCCGGCGGCGGCCAGCCGCCGGCCGGCGGCCGCGACCTGCGCGCGCTCGGCAGGGAGCAGCCCGGTCTGCGCCGCAGCGGTCATCGGGGCAGCCTAACGAGCGGGACCGAAGCGCCGCCGCCGATTATCGATCGTCCTCCCCCTGCCGATCGTCCGGCTGGGGGAGGGACGGCGGCCGGCGCGCCGTCGAGGATGTCCGCCCTCCCGTTCCCCCGCAGGAGCTGAGAACCGCATGCGACCACGACGCCTCCCACGACGCCTCCCGCGGCGCGCCGGCCCGTCCTGCGCGCCACCCGCCGATCCGGTGCGCGACCTGCTCGCCTCGCTGCCGTGGACGCACCCGAGCGGCGCCCCCGAGGGCTGCGTCGCGCTGCTGCGGCGCGCCGCCGAGGAGCGCGGCGCCGACCTGAGCGCCGTCGACCCGTGGGTGCTCGACCACGGCGGCACGATCGCCTCGGCGCTGCTGGGCAACCGGCCGCTGGGGCGCAGCGGCGCCCGGGCGGGCGCCCACGAGGTGCCGTACTACGTCGTGCCGGTCGCCGCGCTGGAGGGCGACCCGGCGGCCTGCGGGCGGTAGCTCCCGCCGCGATCCTCCCAGCCCGGGCTGCGGACCCGGACGACGAAGCGCGCGCGGTCGCCGCGATGGTGGTCGCGGGCGAACTCGACCGGCGTGCCGGCGGCGGTGCGGGCGACGCGCTCGACGAGCATCAGCGGCGCGCCGACCTCCACGCGCAGCGCGGCCGCGTGGTGCTCCTCGGCGAGCACGGGGACGAGCCGCTCCTCGGCGCAGGCGGGCGCCATCGCGTAGTGGTCGGCCAGCAGCGCGTACAGCGAGCCGCGCAGGTCGCGCTCCAGCAGGCCCGCCAGCGGCGCCGCCGGAAGCCACGAGTCCTCCAGCACGAGCGGCGCCCCGTCGGCCAGGCGCAGCCGCTCGATCCGCCACACCGCCGCGCCCGGCTCGAGCGCGAGCTCGCGGGCGACCCACGCGGGCGCCGGCAGCTCGGCCGTCGCCCGGATCCGCGCCTGCGGGGCGAGGCCGTGGCGGCGGGCGACCTCGGTGAAGCCGGCCAGCGCTGTGAGGTCGTGCTCGACCCGGGGCCGGGCGACGAACGTCCCGCGCCCGACGCCCCGCTCGACCAGCCCGCGCTCGGCGAGGCCGCGCAGCGCCGCGCGGGCGGTCATGCGGCTGATGCCCAGCGCGGCGGCGAGGTCGCGCTCGGCCGGCAGCCGGTCGCCGACTGCGAGCTCGCCGGCGTCGATGAGGCCCGCCAGGCGCCGCTCGAGCTGCGCGTAGGCGGGCACGCTGGAGCCGCGGTCGAGCGCCCAGCGGGCGGTGATCGCCGAGGCCGGCGCGGCGGGCATGGCGTCAGCCTGCACGCTGGTCCATACCAATGTCAAGCAGCGGCTTGACAGGCCGCTTTGACGTGCAGTAGAGCTGCCATCATGGTCCATACCAATCTTCCCGACGCCGCCGCCTGCGTCGTGATCGGCGGTGGCGTGGGCGGGACGAGCATCGCCTACCACCTGACGCGCCTGGGCCTGCGCGACGTCGTGCTCGTCGAGCAGCACGAGCTGACGGAGGGGACCACGTGGCACTCCGCGGGGTTCGTCGGTCAGCTGCGCTCCACGATCAGCCAGACGCGCATGATCATGTACTCGGGCGGGCTCTACGCCGAGCTGGCCCGCGGCACCGGCCGCGACCCGGGGTGGCGGGGCGTGGGCGGGATCCGCGTGGCCACGACGCCCGAGCGCGTGCAGGAGCTCGAGCGCCAGGCGGGCTCGGCGACGACCTACGGCCTGCAGCTCGACCTGCTGAGCCCGGCGCAGGCACAGGAGCGCCTGCCGCTGCTGGCCGTCGGCGACGTGCTCGCCGCCGCCTGGATGCCGGGGGACGGCTACCTGGATCCCGTGCTGCTCACCGAGGCCCTGGCCGAGGGCGCGCGCCGCGGCGGCGCGGCCCTGCACGCGCGCACCAAGGTGACGGGCATCGACGTGCGCGACGGGCGCGTGACCGGCGTGCGGACCGACCGCGGCGCGATCGCCGCCGAGACCGTGGTGATCGCCGGGGGCGCGGCCAGCGGCGTGCTGGGCCGCCTGGCGGGCGTGACGATCCCGGTCATCCCGATGCGCCACCAGTACGTGGTCACCGAGCCGCTGGACCCACCCGTCGGCGAGGTCCCCACCGTCCGCGACCCGGACGGGATCATGTACTTCCGCCCCGAGGCCGGCGGCCTGCTGGTCGGCGGCTACTCGCGCGACCCGGTGACCTGGGACGTCGCGGAGCCGCTCGCCGAGCCGCGGGCGCTCTTCGGCGCCGACATGGAGCGCTTCGGCGAGTCGTGGGCCAACGCGGTCCGGCGCGTCCCGGCGCTGCGGGACGCGGCGATCGCGAAGGTCGTCAACGGCCCCGAGGCGTTCACCCCCGACGGCGAGTTCGTCCTCGGCGAGACCGAGGTCGGCGGCCTCTGGGCGGCCGCGGGGTTCTGCGTGCACGGCCTGGCGGGCGCGGGCGGCGTGGGCAAGGTCATCGCCGAGTGGATCGTCGACGGCCGCCCGGAGTACGACGTCGCGTCGATGGACATCCGCCGCTTCGGCGCCCAGTACCGCAGCGCCCGCCACGTGCGGGTCAAGGCCCTGGATGCCTACTCGCGCTACTACGACGTCGTCTACCCCCACGAGGAGCGCGATGCCGGGCGCCCGCTGCGCGTCCCGTCGACCTACGAGCGGCTGGCCGAGCTCGGCGCGGCCTTCGGCGAGAAGGCGGGCTGGGAGCGCGCGAACTGGCTGGAGGCCAACGCCGCCGCGGGCGAGGCGAGCCTGCGCCCGCGGGGCTGGGCCGGGCGCTTCTGGTCGCCGGCCATCGGCGCGGAGTGCCTGGCCACGCGCGACGCCGCCGCGCTGTTCGACCAGTCGTCGTTCAGCAAGCTCGACGTCCGCGGCCCGGGCGCGGTCGCCGCCCTGGGCCGGCTCTGCGCCAACGACGTCGACAAGCCGGTCGGCAGCGCCGTCTACACGCAGCTCCTGAACCCCGCCGGGGGGATCGAGGCGGACCTCACGGTCACCCGCGTCGCCGAGGACGCCTTCCGCGTGGTCACCGGCACCGCGTTCGGGCGCCGCGACCTCGCGTGGATCCGCGGGCACCTGCCGCGCGACGGCGCGACGGTGGCCGAAGACGTCACCTCGGCGCGCGCCTGCCTGTGCCTGTGGGGGCCGGCGGCGCGCGAGATCCTCCAGCCGCTGACCGACGCGGACCTGTCCCACGAGGCCTTCCGCTTCCTGACCGCGCGCGAGATCGGCGTCGGGGCCGTCCCGGTGTTCGCCCAGCGCATCACGTTCGTCGGCGAGCTGGGCTGGGAGCTGTACTGCCCGGCCGAGTACGGCCGGGCGCTGTGGGACGCGCTGTGGGCCGCGGGCGCCGGTCACGGGCTGCGCGCGGGCGGCTACCGCGCGATCGACTCGATGCGCCTGGAGAAGGGGTACCGCGTGTGGGGGACCGACATCACGCCCGAGACGACCCCCGACCAGGCCGGCCTGGGCTTCGCGGTCCGGATCGACAAGCCGGGCGGGTTCATCGGGCGCGAGGCGCTGCTGGCCGCCCGCGAGGCCGGCGGCCCCGCCGAGGCGCTGCGCTGCCTGGTCCTCGACGACCCGCTGGCGATCTGCCTCGGCGACGAGCCGGTCCGCGTCGGCGGTGTCCCCCGCGGCCGCGTCACCTCCGGCGGCTACGGGCACCGCGTGGGCTGCAGCATCGCCTACGCCTACCTGCCCGCCGCGCTCGCCCCCGGCGACCGCGTCGAGGTCGCCGTCTTCGGCCGCTGGATCGGCGCGCAGGTCGCCCGCGAGCCGCTCTACGACCCGGGCAACGACCGGGTCAGGGGGACGGCGACCGCGGCGCGCTGACGGCCCCACCGCGCGCTGAAGGAGCGCGCGGCGCGGGAGGGCACGACGATGTCCGAGCTGGTTCTCGGCGAGCTGCCCCGGCTGGCGACCAGGCCGTCCAGGCGCAACCTCTCCGCCTACCACGCGGCCTACGTGGCGCTCGCGGAGGCGCTGCGCGACGGCGGCGCGCCGCTGCTGACCGCGGACGCCCGCTTCGCGCGAGCCGCGCGCGCCCATGGCCGCGCCGAGGTCCTGCTCGCGCGCTGACGGCCGCGGAGCCCGGCGTCCGCCCGGTCAGGCGGCGGCCATGCGCAGCCGCACGACGGTGCCGGCGGGCAGCGAGCGGAGCTGGACGAGGTCGCAGAGCTGGTTGGCGATCCAGATGCCGCGGCCGCCGCGCTGGTCGACCGCCGGGACGCGGCGGCCGGCGAGCGGATCGTCGATGCGGCCCGGGTCGCGGACCTCGCAGACGAGGTCGCGTCCCTCGCGCCATGAGCGCAGGACGCCGTGGCCGCCCGCGTGGCGCACGCTGTTGGAGGCGATCTCGTTGACCGCCAGCACGAGGTCGCCGGTGCGCGTCGCGCCCAGGCCGGCCTCCGCGGCGCGCCGGGCGGTGACGCCGCGCACGACGTCCAGCGTGCGGCGGTCGAAGCTCAGGGCCCGCGTGCTCGCGGGCGGCACGGAGAGCGGCGTCTCGAACGGCGCGGTCAGCTCGTCCTCGCCGCGGAAGTCGCGGCTCGGAGCCCGCCCGGCGCGGTCGGTCACGACCGGGTGGCTGCAGGCGGCCTCGCGCACGACCGCCGGGTCCAGCGCGCCGCGGTCGTAGGGGCACATCAGGCGAAACGGCCCGCTGCCCGCGAAGGCCACGTTGAGCAGCGCCTCGTGGAGCTGGCACTCGATGAGCTCCTCGGGCGTGCGCCCGTGCCAGATCGGCTCCCCGATCCCGCGCACCGCGCGCCCGGCGGCGTGGTGCTCGCCGGCGAACGTCTCCCAGGCGGGGATGATCCGCGCCGGGTTGCGCCCGAGCTCGGCCATGTCGACGAGCGCCACCTCCTCGGCGTCGTCGCCCAGCGCCGAGCGCAGCGCGGCGATCTTCTCCGGGGTCAGCGCGACCATCACGGGCTCTCCGGCGCGCACGCCCTCGGCGATGAAGGGAAGCGCCCGCGCGATCAGCTCGCGGGGCCCGTCGTACAGCAGGGCCTCGTGCGTGAACGACTCTGGCGGCGGGGACGGCACGACCCGCCGACGGTAGCGAGGCGTGCCGGTGGGTGCGAGCGCGGGGGTGTCCGGGCGTTCGTGGAGGGACGCGAACGGGTTGCCGCCGCCGCGAGCGGGAAGATGCAGGACGTGGCGGACACGCGCACGGACGCACCGGTGGACCTGCTCGGCCCCGAGGGCGCCGGCCCGCTGTGGGGCCTCGCCGCCGAGGACCTCAACGCGACGCTGCTGGCCTGGCCTGCCGGCCACGAGGTGGCCGAGCACCGCAACGACGAGCTCGACGTCCTGATCGTGGTGCTCGCCGGCGTCGGCACGGCGGTGGTCGACGGTCGCGAGCACGCGCTGGCGGCCGGCACGGCGCTGCTGGTCGCCAAGGGCAGCGCGCGCCTGATCCGGGCGGGCGCCGGGGGCGTGCGCTACCTGACGGTCCACCGCCGCAGGGCGCTGCAGATCCAGCCGCTCGCGGCCGTGGCGAGCTGAGATGGCGCGCGCCGCGCACCCGCGTGCGCTGCGCCGCACCGCGCCGGCCGTCCCCGCGTCGGTCGGCGACCTGCGCCGGGCGGCGGCGCGCCACCTGCAGGCCGCCGGCGTCCCGGGCCCGGTCGTCGAGGCCGTCGAGCTGGCCGTCTCGGAGGCCGTCACGAACGTGGTCCTGCACGCCTACCCGGCCGGCGCGGACCCCGGGCCCGTGCACCTGACGGTCGAGGCCGGCGGGCCGGCGGTCACGGTGCGGGTGGCCGACGAGGGCGCCGGCATCGCGCCACGGCTGGAGAGCCCGGGCGCCGGGCTGGGGCTGCCGATCATCACCAACGTGGCCACCACGCTCGAGATGTCCCAGGGGGCCGGCGCGGGCACGGAGCTGCTGATGACCTTCCAGGCCGCCGCGTCCTGAGCCGTGGAGCCCCGCCCGCCCCAGGCCTCCGAGTCGGTGCTCGTGCACTGGATGGGCATCGCGGACGCCAACCCGGCGGGCTTCGTCCACGGCGGGACGGTGATGCGGCTGTGCGACGAGGCGGCAGGGCTGGCCGCGATCCGGCACTCCCACCTGCGCGTCGTCACCGCCGCGGTGGACCGGATGACCTTCCTGGTGCCGATCCGGGTCGGCGAGCTGGTGACCTTCCGCTCGGTGGTCAACGCGGCCTGGCGCACGTCGATGGAGGTCGGCGTCCGCGTGGAGGCCGAGGACCCGGGCACCGGCCGCGTGCGCCACACCAACAGCGCCTACCTCACGATGGTCGCGCTCGGCGCCGGCGGCGCGCCGGCGCCGGTGCCGCCGCTGGTCGTCGCGGGGCCGGTGGCGATCCGCCGGGAGGGCGAGGCGCAGGTCCGGCGGCGCAACCGGCTCGCCGAGCGCAACGCGCTGCTGGCGGCGCGCGGGGCCGAGGGCTCGCGGTAGCCGGGGGTCGCGCCCGCCCGCGCGGGCATCCATGATGGACCCATGGACGCGCCCCCCGACACCCGGCTGCCGAGCTCGCCGTTCATCAAGTTCCTGCGCTACTGGCTGCCCGGGCTGGTCAGCCTGTCCGGCGTGATCGTCGCGGCGGCCCGCGGCTTCGACGACGTCGGGCTGGAGGGCGGCGCCGGCCTGGTCGGCGCGGGCGCGTCGATCTGGCTCATGAACGTGCTGCTCCGGGTGGGCATCAGCGGCGAGCGCGAGCGCGACGCGGAGGACGCGGCGCGGCGCCACTTCGACGAGCACGGCCGCTGGCCCGACGAGGACGGCCCGGCCGGGCGCCGCTGACCAGGCGAGCTAGGACTCGCCGACCACGACCTCGTGCACGAGCTCCGGCGCGAACAGCCCGTGGCCGGCGACGCCGGGGCACGCGTCGAGCCGCGCGCTCAGCGCGGCCGGGTCGTCGAACGCGTCCCGCAGGTCGGCGATGACGCCGCCGTCCGCGCTCGGCGGCGCTCCCACCCGGACCCGGGCGCCCTCCCCGAGCGCGGCGAGGGTGGCCGGCAGGCCGTAGCGGTAGAGCTCCAGCGGCACCGGAGGCCCGAGGTGGTCGACGAGCTTGTCCGCCCCGACGATGACCACGAACCGCTCGGCTGCCGCCGCCGCGATCTTCTCGCGCAGGTGCGCGCCGCCGCCGCCCTTGATCAGCCAGCCGTCCGGGGCGACCTGGTCGGCGCCGTCGACGGTGATGTCGAGGCGGTCCAGCGCGTCGAAATCCTCCACCGCCAGGCCGAGCTCCGCGCCGCGGCGGGCGGTGGCGGGGGAGGTGGCGATGCAGCGCAGGCCCGGCAGCGCGCGGCGGGCCAGCGCGTCGAGGAAGAAGGCGACGGTCGACCCGGTGCCCAGCCCGACGCGCATGCCGGGCTCGACGAGCAGCGCCGCCGCCTCGCCGGCGTCCCGCTTGGAACGGTCGGGGTCGGTCATGCGCCGACCCTACGCCGGGCGGCGGCGCGATCACCGGGCCGCCGGCACGTCGCCCGCGGCCGCCCACGCGCTGCGCGTCAGCAGCAGGTGCTCGCGGGCGGCGGCCTCGGCCTCGGCGGGGCTCCCGCCGGCGACCGCGTCGAGGATCGCGCCGTGCCCCGCGGCCACGGCCCGCAGCGGGGCACCGTCCGCCGGCCGGGCGCCGTAGAAGCGCAGGTGGTCGCGCAACCGGTCGACGAGGTCGACCAGGCGCCGGTTGCCCGCATGCCGCAGCAGCTCCAGGTGGAAGCTGCGATCGAGGGCCAGGAAGGCGATCAGGTCGTCCCCGGCGGCGGCCTCGATGCCGCCCTCGACGAGCGCTCGCAGCCGCGCGAGGGCGGGGGCGTCGAGCGTGCGGGCCAGGCGGGCGATCGTCGGCGCCTCGACCAGCATGCGCAGCTCCAGCGTCGCGTCCAGCTCGCGCGCCGTGCGCTCGACGACCCGGAAGCCGCGGTTGCGCACCGGTTGCACCATCCCGCGGCCGGCGAGCTCGAGCATCGCCTCGCGCACCGGCGTCACCGACATCCCCACCTGCCGTGCGAGGTCCGGCGCGGAGTGGATCTCGCCCGGCGCCAGACGGCCGTAGACGATGGCGGCGCGGATGTGGCGCAGCGCCTGCTCGCGGAGGCTCGGGGCGGGGGCGTCAGGCCGCACGCTGGGCGGCCAGCCCCTGCGCGCGCATCGCCCGGCGGTAGGCCACGGCCACCGCGTCGAACTTGAGGTGCATCTCGTCGGCGAGGTCGAACGGCACGCGGTCGGGACGCTGGGACTCGACGACCCGGCGGTCCTGCTCGAAGATCGTGTCCTCGAAGTCCTGCAGGACCTTGTCGGGCTGCTCGTGGTCGTAGTTGCGGCCGATCACGACGTACCCGATGCAGGTGTCGGCGGCGACCGGCTGTGACGCGAAGAAGTAGACCATCCCGCGCTCGCCGCCCCACCCGAGCCGCAGCACGATCGTGTAGGGAAGGTGGAGCTGGTAGCGGCTGCGGCGCTCGGGCGCCTGCGTCTCCTCGTTGGCGAACACGGGGAACTCGTCGCTGTTGGGCGCCTCGGGGCGCACGACGTCGTAGCGCAGCACGTGCCCGTCGGTCTCGACGGTGTGCTTGGGGACGACGGGCCGGCTCGGGTCGCCGAGCAGCCCCGGGTGCACCCACGGGAAGTGGCCGAAGTCGGTGAAGTTCTCGACCTGGCGCGAGGCGTCCGAGGCCCACTGGTACGGCCCGGTCCTGACCACCGTCCACTCGGACGACTCGAGCTCGGGGATCTCGGGCAACGGCCACCGGGCCTCGGCCATCGCGACCCACAGCAGCCCGTAGCGCTCCTGGCACGCGAAGGCCTCGACGCGCGCCTTCCCCGGCACGCGCGTGGGGTCGGCGAGCTGCGGGATCGCCTTGCAGCGGCCGTCGGTGCCGTAACGCCACCCGTGGTAGGGGCACATGAGCTGGTCGCCGACGACGCGCCCGAGCGACAGGGCGGTGCCGCGGTGGATGCAGAGGTCGACGAGCGCGTGGGGGGCGCCCGCGGAGTCGCGCCACAGGACGAGCGCCTCGCCGAGCAGCCGGACGCGCAGCGGCTCGGTCCCGAGCTCGTGCGCGTAGGCGACCGGGTGCCAGCACTGCCGGAGCGCCTCGAGGTCCGGGATCGCGGCGGGAGCCTCCCCGGCGCCCGCGTCCGGGGCGCCGGCGTGACCGGTGGCGGTGGTGGTGGCGGTGGTGATGGCGGCGTGCATCGGAGAGGGCTCCTGACCGGAGGGGTTCGACGATGGTATGTAAGGTACTACCGAGCTGTCAACGCCCGGGAGGGAGAGCCGCGGGGTCGTTGGCGCGCCGCCCGGCGAGGACGGCCGACCAGGCGCGCCGGGTCGAGGACAGGTGGTCGCGCACGGCCCGCTCGGTCGCCTCGCGCGAGCCGCCGGCCACCGCCTCCAGGACCGCATCCTGCCGCGCGGCGAGCTCGGCGCCGTACCCGGCCGCGGCCGCGAGCAGGAGCCCGTAGAGGCCCGCGTAGTCGCGCAGCCCCGTCAGCATCTCCAGCGCGGGAGCGTTCCCGGCGGCGCGCACCAGCCCGAGGTAGACCTCCCCGTCGTGCTCGGCCCAGCCGCGCAGGTCGCC
>JAICJK010000224.1 GCA_025928415.1 Solirubrobacteraceae bacterium
CCACACGGCGCGTGCGGCGAGCGTGGCGGCGGCGCCGAGCAGCAGGAGCGCGGCGAGCGCCGCGGCCCCCGCGAGCACGGCGTGGGGGAAGGCCCCGTGGCCGTCGGTCCGCCAGAGGTCCACCAGGAAGGACAGCGCGCCGATGGCGGTCATCGCGGCGAGCAGCGGCCCGCTCGCGGCGAGCGCGACCACGGCGATCGGCACGAGGAGGTACCACGAGAACCCGAGGTCGGGCAGCAGCGCGGCGAAGGCCACCGACACCGCCGCCCAGCCGCGGAGCATCGGCCGCGGCGACCCGTCCTGGCGCAGCCCGGCGAGCAGCACGACCGCCGCGAAGCAGGCTGCGGCGAGCGCCCGCGGCACCGACGAGCCGCCGCTCTGGAGCAGGCGCAGCTCGCGCGCCGGCAGCCCGGGGGCGCCGGCGAAGGGCGCGTAGACCACCGCGGCCGTGGCCGCGACGAGCGCGCCGTCGAGCGCGAGCTCGGCCCACCGGCGGCGGCGCAGCAGGCCCACCCAGCGCACCGCCAGCAGCGGGAGCGTCAGCAGCTTGACGAGCGCCGAGAGCGCGAGGCCGATTGCGGCCGCGCGGCGCCGGCCGGCGACGAGCGCCAGCGTCCCGGCCAGCAGCAGCATCACCATCAGCGAGTCGGCCTTGGTCGGCGCCCCGAGCACGGCGATCGGGTTCCACCCGTAGGCCACGACCCCCGCGAGCTGGCGCCGCGGGCTCACTCGGCGGAGCAGCAGCGCGATGAGCAGCAGGCTGATCGCGCCGCAGGCCGCCAGCACCAGGCGGTAGGCGAGCAGGCCGGTGACGACGTCCCGTCCGGTGAGCTTCGCGAGCCCGGTGGTCACCAGCGTCCAGGCGGCCGGCTTGTTGTCGCCGGGGACCGACGTGTAGCGGCGATCGGTGTACGCGTAGGCGGGCTCCGCGCCGAACGCGTCGGCGGGCACGGCGTAGGGGTTCGCCCCATGGGTCGCGGCCACGTGCCCGGTGGCCATGTACTCGTAGATGTCGGTGTTCAGCGTGGGGAGGGCGACGACGGCGAGCGCGAGGAACAGGAGCGCCGCGCCCGCCACGGCGGCCAGCCGGGCGCGCGTCGCCTCGGCGCCCCACGACCAGCGCAGCGCGGCCGCGTACAGCCCGAAGGCGAGCACCGTGGTCGCGACGACGACCGCGGCGACCGCCGTGCGCGTCGCCGGCACGGGGAGGCCGGCGCCCGCGATCGCCGACCACAGGTCGAGGCGGTGGATGAGCCGCGCGCTGGGCTTGGCCAGGCGGGCGGGGGTCTGCGGGAGGACGAAGCACCAGCCGGCGACGATCGCCGCCAGCGGCGCCCCGCACGCGGCGAGCGCGCCGAGCCGCCGCCGGTCGCCCGTCCTGGCTCGCGACGTCATCGGCCCTCCGGATCCGTCGGCGGAGGTCATGCTCGCCCGAGGCTCGCACCGGCGGGCTGACGCCCGCCTGAACGGATGCGGCCGGGCGGCGTGCTGATCCATCCGGCCGCGGCGCGCGAAGAAGCTGATGATGCCGCCCGACCCCCGCAGCCCGCGATGAGGATCGCCGTCATCGGCGCCGGCGTGTCCGGCCTGGTCGCCGCCCACCTGCTGCGCCGCGACCACGACGTGACCGTGCTCGAGGCGCGAGATCGCGCCGGCGGTCACGCCTGGACGGTGGAGGTCGACCTGCCGGGCGGCCCGCTCGCGGTCGACGTCGGCTTCCTGGTCTTCAACGACCGCAACTACCCGCGCTTCGAGGCGCTCCTGGCCGAGCTGGGCGTCGCCTCGCAGCCGTCGGACATGTCGTTCTCGGTCAGCGACGGCGCGGACTTCGAGTACGCGGGCTCCGGGCCGCGCGCGCTGTTCGCCAACCCGCGCCACCTCGTCGACCGCCGCTTCCTGCGGATGGTCGCCGAGTACGCGCGCTTCAACCGCGACGCCCGGGGCCTGCTCGCCACGACCGCCGACCCCTCGCTACGCGCGTGGCTGTCGGGCCTCGGCTACTCGGAGTACTTCGTCGAGCGGCTGATCGTCCCGCAGGCCGCGGCCGTCTGGTCGGCCGACCCGCAGCAGCTCTGGAGCTTCCCCGCGCGCTTCTTCGTGCAGTTCCTGGACAACCACGGGCTGCTCGGCTTCACCGGGCGCCCGCAGTGGCGCACCGTCACCGGCGGCTCGCGAGCCTACGTCGCGGCCATCTGCGAGGGGCTCGGGGACCGCCTGCGCCTCGGCACGCCGGTGCTCTCCGTCGCGCGCGACGACGACGGCGTCGAGGTCACGCCCGCGGGCGGGCCGCCGGAGCGCTACGACGAGGTCGTGATGGCCTGTCACAGCGACCAGGCGCTCGGGCTGCTGGCCGACGCCTCCCCGCTGGAGGCCGAGCTGCTCGGCGCGACCGGCTACCTCCCGAGCGAGCTCGTGCTGCACTCCGACGCCTCGCTGCTGCCGCGCCGCCGCGCCGCCTGGGCGAGCTGGAACCACCACCTGCTGGCCTCGCCGCCGCCGGCGCCGACGGTGACCTACCACCTCAACCGCCTGCAGGCCCTGCGGGCCGATCGCGAGCTGCTGGTGACGCTCAACCGCACCGACGCGATCGACCCGGCCGCGATCCACGCGGTGCTGGAGGTCGACCACCCCGTCTACACGCCCGCCACGCTGCGCGCGCAGGCGCGCCACGCGGAGATCAGCGGCGTCCGGCGCACCCACTTCTGCGGGGCGTACTGGGGCTGGGGGTTCCACGAGGACGGCGTGGCCAGCGCGCATCGCGTCGCGGCGGCGGTCGCCGCGCGCGGCGCCGACCCGGTGCCGGTCCTGCGATGACCAGCTCCGCGCTGTACGCCGGGGTGGTCCGCCACCGCCGGCTGGCCGGCCACGCCAGCGAGTTCCGCCACGCGATCCGCTTCGCCTACCTGGACCTGGACGAGCTGGACGGCCTGCTCGGTGGGCGCCTGGTGCGGCGCCGGCCCGGCATCGTGCGCGTCCGGCGGCGCGACCTGCTGGGCGGCGACAGCACGGTGCCGGTGGCGACGGCCGTGCGGGACCTGGTCGCCGCGCGGACCGGGCGGCCCGCGCCGGCCGGGCCGGTGCGCGTCCTCACCGCCCCGCGGACCTTCGGGCTCTGCTTCAACCCCGTCTCGTTCTACTTCTGCTTCGACGCGGGCGAGCGGCTCGACGCGGTCGTCGCCGAGGTGACGAGCACCCCGTGGCGCCGGCGCCACGCCTACGTGCTGCGCCCCGGCGCCGGCGCGGGGCCCGTCCTGCGCGGAGAGCACGACAAGGCCCTGCACGTCTCGCCGTTCCAGGACATGGACCATCGTCACGGCTGGGCGGTCGGCGTACCGGGCGAGACGCTCTCGGTCCACATCGCCAACCGGCGCCCGGCCGGCGGACCCGCCGACTTCGACGCCACGCTGCGCCTGCACCGGCTCCCCCTCACCCCCGCCGCCCTGCGGCGCGCCACCTGGCGCCACCCGGGCGGCGCGCTGCGCACGCTCGGACTCATCTACGGCCACGCGCTCGTGCTCTGGCTGCGCGGCGCCCCGCGCTTCGCCCCGCCCCGTCCCTCCGATCCCGCCACGCCATGACCCACGCCCAGACCCTCGCCCGCAAGATCGTCCTGCGCCTCGTCTCGCGCCTGTCCACCGGAAGCCTGGAGCTCGTGGAGCCCGGCGGCCGCCGTCTCCTCCTCGGGCCCGGCGGCGCCCCGTCCGCCACCGTGCAGGTGCGCGACCCGCGGGTGTGGCCGGCGCTCCTGCACGGCAGCCGCGGGCTGGCCGAGGCCTACGCCGACGGCCTGTGGGACAGCCCGGACCCCGTCGCCGTCGTCCGCGTCGCCGCCCGCAACGTCCAGGGCCTCGACGCGCTCCGGCGCCGCATCGCCCCGCTGCGGGTCCCGGCCCAGCACGCCGGTGCGGTGCGCCGGCGCACGACCGCGCGCCGCGCGCGCAGCGACGTCCGCGCGCACTACGACCTCGGCAACGACCTGTTCGAGCTCATGCTCGACGACACGATGATGTACTCGGCCGCCTCGTTCGAGACCGCCGACACGCCCCTGCGCGTCGCCTCGATCGCCAAGCTCGACCTGATCTGCGACAAGCTCGGCCTCGGCCCGGAGGATCACGTCCTGGAGATCGGGACCGGCTGGGGCGGCTTCGCCGTCCACGCTGCGACGACGCGGGGCTGTCAGGTGACGACCACGACGATCTCCGCCGAGCAACGCGCTTACGCCGCCCGCCGGGTCGCCGAGGAGGGGGTGGCCGACCGCGTCGCCGTGCTCGACCAGGACTACCGCGACCTGCGGGGCCGCTACACCCGCCTGGTCTCGGTCGAGATGATCGAGGCCGTCGGCTGGCGCGACTTCGGCACGTTCTTCGGGCGCTGCTCGCGGCTGCTGACCGAAGATGGCGCGATGCTCCTGCAGGCGATCACGATGGACGACCGCGCCTACGAGGTCGAGAAGGCCTCGCGGTCGTTCATCCGGACGCACATCTTCCCCAACGGCTGCCTGCCCTCGCAGGCGGTCGTCGCCCGCTGCGTGGCCCGCGAGACCGACATGGACATGGTCCACCACGAGGACCTGACCGCGGACTACGCGCTCACGCTCGCGCACTGGCGGGCGAACCTCGAGGCGGCCGCCGAGCGGCTCGGCGCGGTGGGCTACGACGAGCGCTTCCGCCGCCTGTGGCGGATGTACCTCTCCTACTGCGAGGCCGGCTTCGCCGAGCGCCGGATCAAGGCCGGGCAGACGATGCTCGTCAAGCCCGGATGGCGCGGCCGGGTGCCGGCCACGGCGGGCGCAGCGCTGGCGGGCCTCGAGGGCGCCGCTGCCGTCCCGGCGCGGGCGGTGGGATGAGCGACCTGGCCTACGACCGCCGCGGGCACGGGCCGCCGCTGGTGCTGCTGCACCCGCTCGGCGCCGACCGCCGGGTGTGGCGGCCGGTGCTGGACGCGCTGGCCGCCGAGCGCGACGTGCTCGCCATCGACCTCCCGGGCTTCGGCGCGTCGCCGTCCCTGCCGGCGGGCGCCGCGCCGACCCCGGCGGCGCTCG
>JAICJK010000095.1 GCA_025928415.1 Solirubrobacteraceae bacterium
CGACCCCCGGCCCGCCGTCGCCGAGCCCGTGGGCCGCCGCGCGCGGCGAGGCCGTGCAGGCGGCGGCGGGCGACCTCGGCCAGCTCGACCCCACGCCGCCGCAGGTCCTGGCCGGCGGCGCCGTCGTCGCCGACGACCTCGCGGCCCCGTGCGCCACGCTGACCCTCGCGGGGGCCGTGGCCCGCGGCCTGGCCGGCTGCTCTTGAGCGCCGTCCCGGGGCCGCCTCGCGCCATCGAGCCGCCGCGCGGGTAAGCAGCCCGGCGTGGAAGACATCGAAGTCGTCCTCGCGGTGGTGGCCGCGGTCGTGGTGCTGACCGGCGTGGCGCGCCGGGTGGGCATCGCCTACCCGGTGGTGCTGACGCTCGGGGGCCTCGCCTTCGGCCTCGTGCCGGGCGTGCCGAGCCCGCGGCTGGACCCGGACCTCGTGTTCTTCGTGTTCCTGCCGCCGCTGCTGTACTCCGCGGCCTACCTCTCGCCCGCGACCGAGCTGCGCGACCGGGCTGTGGCGATCGGCGCGCTCGCCGTCGGGCTGGTGCTGGTCACCGCCGCCGGTGTCGCTGTCGTCGCCCACGTGCTCACCGGGATGGACTGGGCGGTGGCCTTCGTGCTCGGCGCGGCGCTCGGGCCCACCGACCCCGTCTCCGCCTCGGCGGTCATCCGCGACGTCGGCGCGCCGAACCGGATCGAGACGGTGCTCGAGGGCGAGGCGCTGGTCAACGACGGCACGGCGCTGACGCTGCTCGCGGTCGCGCTCGCCGCCGTCGGGTCTTCCGGCGTGTCGCTGCCCGGCGCGGTCGGGCGGTTCGCGGTGATCGCCTGCGGCGGCGTGGCGATCGGGGCCGCGGTCGGCTGGGCGTCGACGTTGATCCGGCGCCGGGTCGACGACGCGGAGCTGGAGATCGCCACGTCGCTGCTGACCGCCTACGTCTCCTACATCCTCGCCGACCGCCTGGGGACCTCCGGCGTGCTGGGCGCCGTGGCGGCCGGCCTCGTCGTGCAGCTGCGCGCCGCGGGCATCCAGAGCGCGCGCACCCGCCTGCGGGGAATGGCGTTCTGGTCGGTGCTGGTGTTCCTGGGCAACGCATCGCTGTTCCTGCTCGTCGGGCTGCAGTTCGGGGCGGTGGTGGACGGCATCGACGACCACGACGTGTGGCGCCTGCTCGGCTACGCGGCCGCCGTCGCGGGGGTCGTGATCGCGCTGCGGGTCGCGTGGATGATGCTCGGGACGCCGCTGGTCGCCCGGGCGACCGAGGTCTCCGAGCGCCACGAGCGGCGGATGCTGCGCCGCGAGCAGCTCACGATGGGCTGGTGCGGCATGCGCGGCGCGCTGTCGCTGGCCGCCGCGCTGACCGTCCCGCTGACCCACGACGGCGCGCCGTTCCCGGACCGGTCGCTGCTGATCTTCCTGACCTTCACCACGATCCTCGTGACGCTGCCGCTGCCCGCCCTGACGCTGCCCTGGCTGCTGCGGCGCCTCGGCCTGTCGCAGTCCGGGCAGCGCCGCGACCAGCGGCTGCGCGCCGAGCTGCGCCTGGCCCATGCCGCGCTCGCGCGCCTGGACGAGCTGGACGGGGGCGAGCTGCCCGGCGAGGTCCTGCGCCGGGCCCGCGACGTCCAGGACCTCCGCGTCGACCGGCTGGAGAGCCGGCTGGATGCCGACGGGGACGGCAGCCAGGAGACTCGTCGCGACGCCCGCGCGGCACGCCGGGTGCTGCGCGAGCTGCTCGAGGCCCAGCGCCGCGAGCTGGCGGAGGCCGCCCGCGACCGCGCGGTGCCCGGCGACGTCGCCCGCGAGCTCGAGGACCAGCTCGACTTCGAGGAGTCGCGCCTGACACGCGGGCGCTGACGCCGCGCCCGCGCCGACGCCGCGGGACGCGCGGGCGCCCGGCGTTGGCGCGTCCGCCCGCGCGGGTAGGCTGACCGCGGTGTGCCGGGAAGCCTGGTCGGCGCCGCCCGACCGACCCCCGACCCAGGATCCCCGCACGTGGACCTCCCGCCTCCGGCCGCCGTGATCACCGCCCTCGCCCCGGGCTGGCACGCCGGCGACCACTACGCGCTGCTGCTGCTCGGCGTCGGCGTCGCCGCGCTCGCCGGCGCGCTGGCGCTCACCCACCAGGGCGACCGGGCCTTCTCGGCGTCGATCGCCTACGTCGGGCTGGGCGCCGTCGGCGCCCTCGGGATGTGGGCGCTCGGGATCACACCCCTGGACCCGCTGCGCGACCACGCCGTCCTCGAGCGGGTCAGCGAGCTCGCGCTCGTCGTCGCGGTCTTCTCCGCGGGGCTGACCATCGAGCGCGACGTCAGCCGGCGGTCGTGGCGGTCGATCGCCACGCTGCTGGTGGTCGTGATGCCGGTGACCATCGCGGCGATCGCGGCCTTCGGCATGGCCGCGATGGGCCTGTCGTTCGGCGGCGCGCTGCTGCTCGGCGCGGTGCTCGCGCCCACCGATCCGGTGCTGGCCGGCGACGTCGGGCTGTCCGAGCCCGGGGGGGAGGCCTACGGCGAGCCGCGGCTGTCGCTGCACACCGAGGCCGGGTTCAACGACGGCCTCGCATCGCCGTTCGTCGTGCTCGGCCTGTATGCCGCCGGGCACGGCGGGACGGCCTGGCTGGGCACCTGGGTGCTGGCCGACCTGCTCTACGGCGCGGGGGTGGGGCTCCTGCTCGGGGGCCTGGCCGGGCTGGGGGCGGCGTGGCTGTTGGCCCGGGCCCGCGGGCGCGGCCTGCTGGACGCGACGACCGACCCGCCGGTGGCGGTCGCGCTCGTGCTCGCCGTCTACGGCGCGGTCGAGCTGATCGGCGCCTACGGGCTGCTCGCGGTGTTCGCGGCGGGCTTCACCTTCCGGCGCTACGAGTACGACCACGAGATCAACGAGGGCGCGCACGAGGGAACCGAGGGGGCGGGCAAGGTGCTGGAGCTCGCGGTGCTCCTGCTCCTCGGCTCGATGCTCACGACCAGCGGCCTGGGGGTTCCCGGCGTGGCCGGCTGGCTGCTCGCGCCGCTGATCATCCTCGTGATCCGCCCGGCGCTCGTGCTGGCGACCACTCCCCGCGGGCTGCTGGATCTCCCCGGCAAGCTGTTCCTCGGCTTCTTCGGCGTGCGCGGCGTGGCTGCGCTGTTCTACGCCGCCGTGGTCGCCGAGGCCCACGTGCTGCAGCCGCGCGAGGTGCGGATCGTCGTCTGGACCACGATCGCGGTCGTCGTGGTGTCGATCGTCGTCCACGGGCTGACCGCGTCGCCGCTGACCCGCCGCTGGCTGATGGGGCAGCGGCCGCTGCGCAATCGGCCTTAGAGGCTGTCTTGGACGTTGTCCCGACCTCATAGGCTGACGCGCGTGCTCGGCGTGAGATCCCTGATCCGGCGACAGGCCGCGGCCGCGGCGCTGTGCGCCACCGGCCTGGCGCTCGCGGCGGCGCCCGCGGGCGCGATCCCGTGGGACGCCGCCGGAGCGATCCCGCCGTCGGCCACGCCGGCCCCGGTCCGGCCCGACCCGCTCTGCCGCCAGAGCTATGCCGACGACCGGCCGCGCGGAGGCCCGGCGATCCGGTTCGGCATCGGCCCGCGCCTGGCGGGGGCGAGCGGGACGGCCAACGCGACCCCCACGGTGCCCGAGAACGCCCGCAAGGCCGACGCGGCGCTGCGTCAGCTCAGGGGCCGTCGCTTCTTCGCGGTGCGGCTGAACCGCCTGTTCATGGCCGGCGGCGACCGCGGCATCGCGCGCTTCAAGCGCCTGGCCGATCGCTACGCGCGGCTCGGCTTGGAGGTCGAGCTGCAGGTGCGCTACCACCCGCGCCCGGCCGACGACGGCGACATCCACAAGTGGCTGGCCTTCGTGCGCAAGGTCGTGCGCACGTTCGGCCCCAACCGCCGCGTGACGGGGCTGCAGATCACCAACGAGGTCAACCTGACCGTCTCGCCGAACACCTCGGACGGGGCCTACAAGGACGCCGTGCGGGCGCTGGTGTCGGGCGTGATCGCGGCCAAACGCGAGTCGCTGCGCCGCGGCTATCGCTGGCAGCGCATCGGCTTCAACTACGCCTGGCGCTTCGGGGACGTCAGCGACGCGCGGTTCTGGGATGCCGTCGGCCGGCTCGGCGGGGCCAAGCTGCGGCGCGCCACCGACTGGGTCGGCATCGACCTCTACCCCGGGACCTACGTGCCCGCCCTGGCGCAGATCGCCCACCCGGGCGACGCCTTCCTGGAGGGCCTCGCGCAGATGCGCGAGTGCTACATGCCCAAGGCGGGCTTCGGCCGCGCGACCCCGATGCGCATCGAGGAGACCGGCTTCCCGACGGGCCCCGGTCGCTCCGAGGCGCTGCAGGCCCGCGTCGTCCGCGACTTCGTCCGGACCGCCGTGGCCTACCGCGGCACCTACGGGATCAGCGACTTCCGCTTCTTCGGGCTGCGCGACAACAACAGCGCCGGGCCCAGCTTCCAGTCCTACTTCGGGCTGCTGCGCGACGACTACACCCGCAAGCCGGCCTTCGCCGTCTACCGCCGGCTCGTGGCCCGGTACGGGGCGCGCGCGCCCGGAGCCCACGCCCACGCCCACGTCCGCGCCCGCGGCGCGGGGTGAAGCGGCGCGCGCGGCCGCGCTCACTTCTTGCCCTGGGCGATCCAGCCCAGCGCGAGGGCGATCACGATGACGATCGCGATGACGAAGATGATCAGGACGTCGGGCTCCACGGCAGTGCTCCCTTCCGTGTCGTTGGAGCGGACCGCACATCGTGGCAGCCGCCGGGGGGCGGCCGGCCGGTCGCCCCGACCGATCAGCGCGCGGGGGAGAGGTCCGCGCGGAGCCGCGCGATCCGCAGCCCGTCGACCTCCTCGACGGTCAGGCGGACGGCGTCGAGCGCCACCGAGTCGCCCGGGCGCGGCCGGCGGCCCAGCGCCGTGAAGACCAGCCCGGCCATCGTGCGGTCGCCGTCCTGGGGCAGGTGGGTCTCGACCGTCTCGTTGAAGTCGTCGATCGTCATCGACCCCGCCAGCAGGACGGTGTTCTCGTCGACCCAGGTCAGCGTGTCGTCGGGCAGGTCGTACTCGTCCTCGATCTCCCCGACGATCTCCTCGAGGATGTCCTCCAGCGACACGATGCCCGCCGTTCCGCCGTACTCGCCGACCACCACCGCGAGGTGCTGGCGGCGCTCGCGCAGCTCGCGCAGCAGGGCGCCGAGGTCCTTGGTCTCGGGAACGAGCGGGGCGGGCTGGGCGATCGGGCCGATCGGCGCGGCGGGGTCGGCGCCCGCGGCGGCGACGAGCTGGCGCAGGTGCACGACCCCCGCCAGGTGGTCCAGGGACCCGTCGCCGACGGGATAGCGGCTGAACGGCTTCTCCGCCACCTGCGCGACCGCATCGCCTGCGGTGAGGCCGGCGTCCAGCCAGACCACGTCGGGCGCCGGCACCATGACGTCGCCCGCCTCGCGCCGGGCGAAGTCGAAGACGTTGTGCAGCAGCTCCTCCTGCGCGCGCGGGATCACGCCGCTGCCCTCCGCCTCGTCGACGAGCTCCCGGAGCTCCTCGGCCGAGCGGATCGTGTCGCCGGTCACGATCTCGCGGACGCCGAACGGGCGCAGCAGGAGCTCCGCGGATCCCTGGAGGACCCAGACGATCGGGCCGAAGACGATCGCGATCAGCGCGATCGGCCGCGCGATGAGGACCGCCAGCCGCTCGGCGCGATCGAGCGTCAGCGCCTTCGGGACGAGCTCGCCCAGCACCACGGACAGGTAGGTGACGACCGAGAAGGCGATCAGGAAGCCGAGCCAGCCCGGGAGCCCGCCGCCGAGCAGGTCCCGGACGAGCGGCTCGCCGACGGCGCCGGTGAGGATCCCGATCGCGGTGATCCCGACCTGCACGGTCGAGATGACCCGCACCGGGTCGTCCATCAGCCGCAGCGCCGCTCGCGCCCCGGCACCGCCGGCGTCCGCCCGCGTCGCGAGCGCCGCGCGCCGGGCCGTCACGACCGTGTACTCGCCGATCACGAAGAAGGCGTTGCCGGCGACGAGCGCGAGCAGGGCGAGCACCCGCAGGCCGTCGCTCATGCGGGCGCGGCCCCGATCTCCACTGCGGCCATGCCGGGAGCCTAGGGCCGATGACCGACGCGCCCGCGTGCGGCGCGCCCGTCCGTGCGGACCGTGTTCCTGCGCCACTACTCGATGCCGACCGCGCTGGCCGGCGTCTTCCAGTTGCGCCAGGCCAAGCTCTGGCAGCACGCGGCGCGCGCCGCGGACACCCGCCCGCTGATCCCGCACGGCGGGCCGGGGTTCGAGCTCGCCGGCGGCCTCGAGCCCCGCGAGGACGAGGCCGTCCTCGACAAGATCACGATGTCGGCCTTCGCCGGCACGCCGCTGGATATCGTGCTGCGCGACTGCGGGGTGCGCGCGTACCTGATCGCCGGCGTCGCGCTGGAGATCGGGATCGAGCCGACCGTCCGCCACTCCACGGACCTGGGCTACGTGCCCGTCGTCGTCCGCGACGCCTGCGGCGCGGGCGACGACGCGGCCGCCCGCCGCACGCTGGAGGCGCTCGCGTTCACCGGCGACGCGATCGTGGCCGGCACCGAGGAGGTCTGCGCTGCGCTCGCGGCGCACGCCGGCCGCGCCGCGTGATCGTGCCGCGGCGCGCGATGATGGCCCGATGGAGCAGCGCATCAGCCTCGTGACCCTCGGCGTCGAGGACCTCGCCCGCGCCCGCGCCTTCTACGAGGCGCTCGGCTGGGGCGGCGCCCGCCAACCCGACGACGAGGTGTGCTTCTTCCAGGCCGGCGGCATGGTCTTCGGCCTGTGGACCGCGCTCGGCGGACACGGCGCGCCGGGCATCGAGCTGGCCCACAACGTCCGCTCGCCCGAGGAGGTGGCGGGCACGCTCGCGGAGGCCGAGCGCGCCGGCGCGACGATCGTGCGCCCGGCGGGCCGCGCCGAGTGGGGCGGGACGACCGGGGCGTTCGCCGATCCCGACGGCTACGTCTGGGAGGTCGCCCACAACCCCGCCTGGAGGCTGGCCGGGGACGGCACGATCCGCATCTGACGCAGCGGAAAGCCTTGACATGCGTTCACGATGAACTCATCATGATTGCATGGGACTCATCCAGATCCGTGACGTGCCCGATGACGTCCACCGCACCCTGAAGGCGCGCGCCGCGGCACAGGGGACATCCCTGAGCGATTACGTCCTCAAAGAGGTGATGCGGGTCGCGCGCACTCCGACGCCGGAGGAGCTCGACGAGCGGATCCGCTCGCGCGGGCGCGCCGGGGTCAGCACGGAGGACATCCTCGCCGCGCGCGACTCGGGCCGGCGGGGGTGAGGTGGGTCGTCGACGCGTCGAGCGTGGTCGCGTACGTGCTCGGCGAGGGCTCCGCGGTCGAGCGCGACGGGATGCTGGGTGACGTCCACGCGCCCGCGCTCGTCGACGTGGAGACGACGCAGACGCTTCGGGGCCTCGTGCGCGGCTCCAGGATCGCCCTGGCGACCGCGGAGCTGTGTCGCGCCGACCTCGGCCGCCTCGCGGTGCGTCGCCATCCGGATGCAGCGCTCCTGCGCCGCGCCTGGGAGCTCCGCGCCGTCTGCACGACCTGTGACGCGCTCTATGTGGCGCTGGCCGAGGCCCTCGACGCGACGCTGCTGACCCGTGACGCCCGGCTCGCGCGCTCCGTCGCGCGACTCGTCGATGTCGAGGTCTCCGGCGCCTGACACGGGCCGGCCGGCGTGCGACGATGCGGCATGGCGGATGACGCCTGGACACCGCCGATCGCGGGCGGGACGACGCCCCCGAGCCCTCACCCGTCGAGCCGCGACACGACGCCCCGCGCGTACCGCCGCGCGGCCGCGTCGCGTCGGGTGCCGCCCTGTGACAGTGCG
>JAICJK010000005.1 GCA_025928415.1 Solirubrobacteraceae bacterium
GCCGCCCCGCCCGCCGGCGCCACCCCGCCCGCCGGCGCCACCCCGCGCCGCTCAGCGCCCGGCGCCCGACCGCGCGCGCTTGCGCAGCGCGGCGAACTGCGCCCCCGGCAGCGTGTTGGCGACCTGGTCGGCCGTCAGCCAGGCGCGGCGCGCGGTCGCGATGCCCCAGCGCGTGATCCCGAGCGTGCTCGTGCGGTGCGCATCGGAGTCGACGATGATCCGCACGCCCGCCGCGGCGGCCGCTCGCGCGTGGACGTCGTCGAGGTCGCGCCGGTCCGGCGCCGAGTTGATCTCGAGCATCGTCCCGGTGCGCGCCGCGGCCTCGATCACCGCATCCACGTCGAGCGCGTAGGGCGGTCGCGTCTCGATCTTGCGCCCCGTCAGGTGGCCGATGGCATCGATCAGCGGGTGCTCCACCGCCGTGACGATCCGCTCCGTCATCGCGCGCTCGCCCATCCCGAACGACGTGTGGACCGAGCCCACGACCCAGTCGAGCTCGGCGAGCAGGTCGTCGGGGTAGTCCGGCTGCCCGTCGGTCCCGATGTTCGTCTCGGTCCCCACGAGCAGCGTGAAGTCGTCCAGCCGCGCGTCCACCTCCCGCACCCGCTCGATCTGCCGGCGCAGGTCGTCGGCGGTGACGTGGTTGCCGAAGCCGTGCGTGGCCGAGTGGTCGGTGATCGCCAGGTACTCCAGCCCGCGGTCGCGCGCGGCGACCGCCATCTCCTCGATCGTGTTGCGCCCGTCGGAGGCCACCGTGTGGCAGTGCAGATCGCCGCGCAGGTCGGCCTGGGCGATCAGCCGCGGGACGTCGTCCGCGGTCCGGAAGGCCAGCTCGCCGCGGTCCTCGCGCAGCTCGGGCGGGATCCACGGCAGGCCGAGCAGCTCGTAGACCTCCTCCTCGGTGGCGCAGCGGTGCGTCGCGCCGGTCGCGTCGTCGAGCAGGCCGTACTCGCTGACGTGCAGGCCGCGCCGCACGGCCGCCTCCCGCAGGGCGACGTTGTGGGCCTTGGAGCCCGTGAAGTGCTGGAGCAGGTTCCCGAACTGGTCGGGCGCGACGACCCGCAGGTCGACCGACAGGCCGGTGTGCGTCCGCCCGCGCGCGGCGTTCTCCCCGGGCGCCGAGCAGGACTCGATGAGCTCGAGCTCCGCGAACGCGGCGAGCAGCGCGCGCGGGCCGTCGTCGCCGTGGGCGGTCGCGATGATGTCGAGGTCCTTGACGCTGTCGGCCTGGCGTCGCGCCGAGCCGGCGACCTCGACCCGGTCCCCGGCCGGGTGGGCGCGCAGCGCCTCGACGATCCCGTCGGCGACGTCGAGGGCCTTGGGCAGCAGCATGCGCGGGGCGGGGCGCTCGGCGATGCCCGACGCGAACGCGAGCAGCACGGAGGCCTCGAACTTCGCCCCGAAGCCCTTGACGTCGCGCAGCTGCTCGGACTCCGCCGCCGCCTGCAGCGCCTCCAGCGACTCGATGCCGAGCTCGTCGAACAGCCGCCGCGCGCGCTTGGGGCCCAGGCCCGGCAGGCGCGTCATCTCGATCAGCCCGGCCGGGATGCGGGCCCGCAGCTTCTCGAGCGCCGGGATCGACCCGGTCTCGAGCAGCGCCTTGAGCTTCTCCTCCAGCGTGCGCCCGATGCCCGGCAGCTCGGTCACGGTCCCCTCGCGGGTGAGCGCGCTGACCGAGCGGGGCGCCTCGCGCACCGCCTTGGCGGCGTTGCGGTAGGCCAGGACGCGATGCACGACCGCGCCGTCGAGCTCGTAGAGGTCCGCGAGCTCGTCGAGGAGCGCCGCGATCGTCGCGTTGGGGGGATCGGGTCGGCGGTCGCTCACGGCGATCCCTAGGGTACGGCGCCGCATGCCCGGACCGCCCTGGCTGGTGCTCCCCACGTTCGACGAGGCCGAGAACATCGAGGCGATCGTGCGCGCGGCCGACGCGGTGCTCCGCGCGGCGGCGCCCGGCGGGCACCGCATCCTCGTGGTCGACGACTCCTCCCCGGACGGCACCGGGCGGCTCGCCGACGCGCTGGCCGCCGAGCTCGGCAGCGTCGAGGTCCTCCACCGCCCGGAGCGCGCCGGGCTCGGCCCGGCCTACCTGGCCGGCTTCCGCCGCGCGCTCGACGGCGGCGCCGGCCACGTCCTGGAGATGGACGCCGACTTCTCCCACGATCCCGCGGATCTCGCGCGCCTGCTGGCGTGTGCGCGCGCGGACGCGGACCTCGCGCTGGGCTCGCGGTACGTCGCGGGCGGCGGCGTGAGCGACTGGAACCTGCTGCGGCGGCTGATCAGCCGCGGCGGCTGCCTGTACGCCCGCGTGGTGCTCGGGCTCGACGTCGAGGACCTCACCGGCGGCTTCAAGTGCTTCCGCGCCGACGTGCTGCGCGCGATCGACCTCGACCGGGTGAGCGCCGTGGGCTACGCCTTCCAGGTCGAGCTCACCTACCGCGCGGCGCGCGCCGGCTTCCGCGTGCGGGAGATCCCGATCGTCTTCCGCGAGCGCCGCCACGGGCAGTCGAAGATGTCCTGGCGGATCGCAGCCGAGGCGATGTGGCGCGTGCCCGCGCTCCGCCGCCGGGTGCGCTGACGCGCGCCCGGAGCCCGAGAGTCCCGCCTCAAGCGCTCCCGCCCGCGGCCGATCGCCCGGGGAGTGATCGCCGGCGACTCCGTCCTCGTCCGCGGGCTGCGCGACACCGGCCAGACGCTGGAGAGCTGGAACGCCGCGCCCTGGCGCGTCCTGGCCCGCTGGGCCGGCGGCGCCGCGGTCATCGCCGCCCTGCTGCTCGCGGCCGTCGTCGCGATCGCCTACGTCGTCACGCCGGACCCGTCGCCGGTCGTCCTGCCCGGCCTGACCGCGCCGGCGTCCCCGGCGGCCGTCGCGCACGTGCTCGGCCGCAACGCGCTGGTGCTCGCCCTGCACGCGTTCGCCTGCCTGGCCGGGTTCATCGCCGGCAGCTCGCTGCCCGCGGAGGCCGAGCGCTACGGCGGCGCCTGGCGCCGCATCCACGACCACGCGGGCCCGCTGGCGATCGCCTTCGTCGTCGCGGCGACCTCGTTCTCGCTGCTCACGCAGGCCTACGCGCTGGGCGGCGCGGCGGCCTCGCTCGCCGCCCAGGGCGGCATCTCGCCCGCGTTGCTCGTCGTCGGGCTGCTGCCCCACGCGGTCCCGGAGCTCATCGCGCTGTTCCTGCCGCTCGCCGCGTGGATCACGGCGAGCCGCACCGGGGCATGGCACGAGCTGCTGGCCGCCACCCTGGTCACCACCGCGATCGCGATCCCGGTGCTGGTGGTGGCGGCGCTCGTCGAGGTCTACGTCAGCCCGCATCTGCTGATCGCGCTGCGCGGGTAGGCTCGCCCGGCGGCGGCCCGCCGCGTACTTCACTTTGTATAGTGTGAGGCGAGCCCGACCCTTAGGAGAATCCATGGCAGGCACCCTGCAGGACGTCACCGACACCAACTTCCAGGCCGAGGTCATCGAGTCCGACCAGCCGGTCCTCGTCGACTTCTGGGCGCCGTGGTGCGGCCCGTGCCGCGTCGTGGCCCCCGTCCTGGAGGAGATCGCCTCCGAGCGCCAGGACCTGCGCATCGTCAAGCTGAACGTCGACGAGAACCAGCAGACCGCGGCCGGCTTCGAGGTGCTCTCGATCCCGACGATGATCCTGTTCAAGGGCGGCCAGCCGGTCAAGAAGGTCATCGGCGCCTACCCGAAGAAGAAGCTGGAGGCCGAGCTGGCCTCCGCGCTCGCCTGAGCCCCGGCGGCCGCCCGGCGCGCCACGAGGGCGCGGCCGGCGGGCGCCCTCACGCCGCCGGCCCCTCCGGCGGCGCGGGGCGGATCCGCGCCGCGGGCGCGGCGCGCGGCCCGTCGAACGGCACGCCCTCGGCCTCCAGCCGGCGGCGCACCTCCACCGGGTCGCCCAGCGCCGTCGGCGCGACGCTGCCGTCCGCCTTCAGCACGCGGTGCGCGCCCGGGCAGGCCAGCCGCGTCAGGCGGGCGTTGACCCCCAGCGCCTGGCGCGGGCTGCCGCCCGCGGCGGCGACCACGTCGGCGTAGCTCATCCAGTGACCGGGCGGGATCGCCTCGACCACCGCGCGCAGCTCATCGGCGTCCATCTCTTCCTCCTCGGAGTGGGTGCAGGTGCTCCCCCTTGAGAGGGCGCCCGCGCCGCCGCCCCGCCCCCGCGCCTGCGACGCGCCTGGGCGCGGGTGCTACGCGCGCGCCACGCCGATGTGCAGGTCGCGGCCCTCGATGCTCGCCGTCTGCGCCTGGGCGCCGTCGTAGGCGACGGCGACCGCGAGCGTCTCGCCGGCCACGTAGGCCTCGTTGGCGCGCGCCGCGGCGAGCAGCTCCGCGTCCCCGCCCAGCGTCAGGGCGATGCGGTCCTCGACCGCCAGCCCCGCGGCCTTGCGCGCGTTCTGCACCGCGCGCACGACCTCGCGCGCCAGGCCCTCGCCCCGCAGCTCCTCGTCGACGGCGAGGTCGAGCGCCACCGCATGCGAGCCCTCCCGCTCGAGCTGATAGCCGTCCAGCGGCTGCAGCGCCAGCGTCAGGTCGTCGGGGCCGAGCTCATGATCGTGCCCGTCGACGTTGACGCCGACGTGGCGGCCCTCGCGCAGCGCCGCGGCCACGTGGGCCGGGTCGAGCGCGGCGATCGCGGCGGCGACCTGCGGCATCTGCGGACCGAAGCGCGGGCCCAGCGTGCGGTAGTTGGCCTTCAGCTCGTAGGAGCCGAGCTCGTCGGCGCGGTCCACGAACCGCAGCGCCTTGACGTTCAGCTCGTCGCGCACCACGTCGGCGTGCGCCTCGATGGCCCGGCGCTCGCGCCCGGCGGCCACGACGACCGCCTCGCGCAGCGGCTGGCGCACCTTGACCTTGGACTGCCCGCGGGCCGACAGGCCCATCCGGACGGTCTCGCGGGCCACGGCCATGTCGGCCTCCAGCGCCTCGTCGCGGGCCGTGGCGTCCGCCTCCGGCCAGTCCTCGAGGTGCACGCTGGGCTCGGGGCCGCCGAGCCCCTCGTAGATCGCGTCGGCGACGAACGGGGTGAACGGCGCGAGCAGCTTGCTCACCGTGAGCAGGCAGTCGCGCAGGGTGGCGAACGCCGCGGCCTCGCCGGCCCAGAACCGCGCGCGCGAGCGGCGCACGTACCAGTTGCTGAGGTCGTCGACGAACGCCGCGACGGCGCGGCCCGCGAACGTCGCGTCGTAGGCGTCCAGCCGCTCGGTGACCTCCGCCACGGTGGCGGCCAGGCGGGAGCGGATCCAGCGGTCGAGCTCCGTCGGCGCGCCCGCGCCGGCCGCCGCGTCCGCGTCCGCCGAGTAGAGCGACAGGAAGTGGTAGGTGCTCCAGAGCTGCCTGAGGAACAGCCGGACGCCCTCGCCGATCGCCTCCTCGGAGAAGCGGTAGCCGTCCCACGGCTGCTTGGCCGTGAAGAAGTACCAGCGGAAGGCGTCCGCGCCGTAGCGGTCGATGACGTCCCAGGGGACGACGATGTTCCCCTTGGACTTGGACATCTTCTGCCCCTCGCCGTCGAGGATCAGCCCGAGGCAGACCACGTTGCGGTAGGGCGCCTGGTCGAACAGCAGGGTGGAGATCGCCAGCAGCGAGTAGAACCAGCCGCGCGTCTGGTCGAGCGCCTCGCAGATGTAGTCGGCGGGGAAGCGGGCCTCGAAGCGCTCCTCGTGCTCGAACGGCGCGTGCTCCTGCGCGAACGGCATCGAGCCCGAGTCGAACCACACGTCGATGACCTCCGGGACCCGCTCCATCCGCAGGTTGCACTGCGGGCAGGGGAAGCCGACCGCGTCGACGTAGGGCCGGTGCGGGTCCTCGAGGCGCACGCCGGACAGCTCCTCGAGCTCGTCGAAGGACCCGACGACGTGCGTGTGGCCCTCCTCGCAGCGCCAGACCGGCAGCGGCGTGCCCCAGTAGCGCTCGCGCGACAGCGCCCAGTCGACGTTGTTGAGCAGCCAGTCGCCGAAGCGGCCGTGCTTGATGTGCTCGGGGTGCCAGGCGACGGTCTCGTTCGCGGCCAGCAGCCGGTCGCGCAGCGTCGAGGTCGCGATGTACCAGGACGGCTTGGCGTAGTAGAGCAGCGGGGTCCCGCAGCGCCAGCAGTGCGGGTAGGAATGCTCGTACTCCTCGGCCCGCAGCAGCCGCCCGCGGCGCTCGAGGTCGGCGATCAGGTCGCGGTCGGCGTCCTTGACGAAGCGCCCGGCGTAGGGGCCGATGCGCTCGTCGTAGGTCCCGTCGAGGCGGACCGGGTTGACGACCTCCAGGTGGTAGCGCTGCCCGAGGCGGAAGTCGTCCTCGCCGAAGGCGATCGCCGTGTGGACCAGGCCGGTGCCGTCCTCGGCGGTGACGAAGTCGGCGAGCAGGACGGTGTGGCCGCGCTCGCCGTAGGCGCTCGCGGGCAGGTATCCGAACGGCGGCTCGTAGCGGACGCCGTCCAACGCGGCGCCCGGGAAGCGGTCGAGGACGACGATGTCGGCGTCCTCGCCCAGCACGCGCTCGACCAGCGCCTCCGCCAGCACGACGGGGCGCTCCAGCGGGCCCGCCTTGGCGCGGACGTAGGTCAGCTCCGGGTCGACGGCCACCGCCGCGTTGGACACGAGCGTCCACGGCGTCGTCGTCCAGACGAGCAGCTCGTCGCCGGCCTGCAGCGGCCCGCCGTCCTGCGTGACGGGGAAGCGCACGTAGATCGACGGGTCGACGACGTCCCTGTAGCCCAGGGCGAGCTCGTGCGAGCTCAGCGCGGTCCCGCACCGGGGGCAGTAGGGGACGACCTTGTGGCCCTCGTAGAGCAGCCCCTTGTCGGAGATCTGCCGCAGCGCCCACCACACCGACTCGATGTAGTCGGGGTCGAGCGTGCGGTAGGCGTGGTCGAGGTCGAGCCAGAACCCGATCCGCTCCGTCAGCCGGTTCCAGTCCTCCAGGAAGGTGAAGACCGACTCGCGGCAGCGCTGGTTGAACGCCTCGATGCCGTAGGCCTCGATCTCGGCCTTCGAGGAGATCCCGAGCTGCTGCTCGACCGCGATCTCGACCGGCAGGCCGTGGCAGTCCCAGCCGCCCTTGCGCTCCACGTAGTAGCCGCGCATCGTCTTGTAGCGCGGGTAGATGTCCTTGAACACGCGCGCGAGCACGTGATGGGCGCCCGGGCGCCCGTTGGCGGTGGGCGGCCCCTCGTAGAACACCCACTGCGGGCGCCCCGCCCGGCGGCGCAGCGACTCCTGGAAGACGTCGCGCTCGCGCCAGCGCTCCAGCACCTGCTCCTCGAGCTCGGGGAACGACTGGGCGGGATCGACGGGGGTGGGCGGCATGAGCACCCATTCTCGCAAGCGCCGCGCGGCCGGTCAGGCCGCGAGCTTGCGGCACAGGTCGGCCAGCGTGCGCTTCTCGTGCTCCTCCAGGACGGCGAACGCGCCCTCGACCCGGCGGGCGTGCTCGGGGAACAGCCGGTCGACCAGCTCCTCGCCCCGCGCGGTCAGGGCCACGGCGGCCATCCGGCGGTCGCTGGGCAGGCGCCGCCGCGCCACGAGGCCGCGGCCCTCCAGCGTGTCGACGACCTCGGTGGCGTTGGCCTTGCTCGTCCGCAGGCGGTGGCGCAGCGCGCGCAGCTCGAGCTCGCCGCCCGCGGTGGTCAGCACGACCATGACGCTGAAGCCCGTGGCGCTCAGGCCCTCGCGCTCGAGGTCGGCTGACAGGCGCCGCCGGACGCTCGCCTCCGCGCGCAGCAGCGACTCGAGGGCGCGATGGGCCAGCGGGTCGCCGGGCACGAGCGTCATGGCGCTCCGAGCATGGCCGCCGGCCCGGACGTCACCCGCCGTCGATGGCCGCCTCGGCCTCCGCGCGGGTCGCGTGCCGGCTCAGGCCGGCCAGCCACCACGTGGCGCCCGCGTGGGCCCAGGGCGCGGCGTCGTCGCCCGGGGCCCCGGTCACGACGTGGTCGAACGGGCCCGCCCCGGCCTCGCGCAGCGCGTCGACCTCGGCGACGATCTCGGCGAGCTGGTCGGGATGCTCGAGCTCGATCGTGAACAGGCCGTCGTAGCGCGCCGCGCGCCGCACGGGCCGACGATTGGGCCACCGCGCCGCGAACCAGATCGGGATCCGCGGGCGCTGAGCCGGCCGCGGGAGCAGGCGCACGCCCCCGGCCTCCTCGCCGCGCCACCAGGCGTCGAGCAGCTCGGCGCCGGCGTCGAGCAGCGTCGCGCGGGCCCGCGGGTCGAGCTCCTCGCCGAAGCGCGACAGCTCCCCGCCGCGGTCGCCGCCGAGCCCCAGCCCGCAGATCAGGCGCCCGCCCGACAGCAGGTCCAGCGTCGCCGCCTCGCGGGCGAGCTTCTGCGGGCGGCGGCGGGCGACGGGCGTCACCATCGCGCCGAGGCGGACCGTCTGCGTGGCGGCCGCGATCGCCGCCATCGCCACCCAGGGGTCCGCGATCGCCTCGACGTCGTCGTAGAGCATGTGGTCCCACAGGAAGACGCCGTCCCAGCCGCGGGCCTCGGCCCGCGCTCCCAGCTCGGCGCAGACCCGCGGGTCGGCCAGCTCGCCGAACGGCGCGAGGAAGATGCCGCGCCGCATGGCGCGCGCGTCAGCCGGCGCCGCTGAGCCGGTCGGCGGCGGCCCGGCCCGTCGCCGGGACGGTGCGCGGCGCGCGGCCGTCGATGTGGGCGATCACCAGGTCCCGGGCGGCGAGCGGATCGTCGCCGAGCTGCTCGACGGTGCTCGCCACGGAGCCGTCCTTCGCCCCGAGCGCGCCGCGGTAGTCCAGCACCGTGACGCTCTCGCCGCCGACGCGGCGCGCGGCGAAGACGAGCCGGCCGAGGGCGTCCAGCGAGGCGCGGCGGCCCGTCAGCACGACGATGCGCGGCTCGAGCGCGTGCAGCGCGCGGGTCAGGCGCGATGGGTCCAGCGCGACGGTGAGCGTCAAGGTGCGCAGGCCGCTGCGGCGCAGCAGCAGCTCGAGCGCCTGGGCGTGCAGCGCGTCCATGTCGCACGGGCGGCTCGCGTCGAAGATCAGCACGCCCTCCGGGCGGTAGGCGGGCGGGGAGACGCGCGACTGCGCGGCCAGCCAGCCCGTGGCCCAGCGCCAGCCGAACGCGTACTCGGCCGACTCGGCGCCGCCGTCCTCCTCCAGCGAGGCGACGGACGGCAGCATGACCTCCTCGACGGTGCGCTCGATCGAGCGCACGGAGAGCGACTCCTCGACCAGCCGGTCGGCCTCGCCGTCGTCGAAGCGCCCGAACGCCGAGCGCAGCCGCGCGGGCGTCGCGGGACCGGCTCCGCGCTCGCGCGCCACGGCGATCGCCGAGGACACGTTGTGGGTCTGCTCGAACGCGGCCCGCAGCGCCTCGATCTCGCCGAGTTCGAACTGCCGGTGGCCGCCTGCGGTCCGGCGGGGCTCGGGGAAGCCGAACCGTCGCTCCCAGGAGCGCAGCGTGTTCGGGCTGACGCCGAGCATCGCCGCAGCGGCGTTCGTGCGGATCGCGGGCATGGTCAGAGGATCGCCCCGCGGCCCGCGGCGCACAAGGGGTGCACCCCCGCGTGCAGCGCGGCAGGCGTCGTGCGGCCGGGAGGACTCGGGTCGGCCGCGTCGACGCCTGCCGGCATCGCTGGTCTAGACCTCGTCGTCGTCGAGGACGAGCAGCGCCGCCCGCGGCGGCCCGCAGGTGGAGATGCGCACGGCGTAGCGGACGCCGAACTCGCCGGTCGGCCGCACGACGATCCGCTCCACGGGGACGTCCCCGCGGGCGGCGGAGACCACGGCGGAGACCAGCGAGTCCAGCGACCGCGCCTCCGCGTGGGCCGGCACGAAGAGCTCGGAGATGTGGCGGTTGACCGCTTCCGGCTCGGTGATGCCGAGCAGCTTCTCGGCGCCCTTGGACAGCGCGCAGACCGACAGCGTGTGGTCGAGCACGATCGCCGGATGGCCGGGCTTGGGGGCCACGACGGCCGGGGCCGACAGGATCACGCCGAGGCCGCAGTCGCCGCAGATGCGGGCCGAGGCGTCGTCGGCATGGTCGGGATGACCGCAGTAGCCGCAGAAGCGGACCTCGTCGACGTACTGGTCGGGCTGCTGCGGGACGACCCGCAGGAGACCGCGCGCGCTCATGAGACCCGCCGCCGAGGCACGAGCACGTGCGTCTCAGCGAGGTCGAGTGCAGGGGAAGGTGCGTCCATGCGTCCTCCAGACTCGATGACCGCGAGCAGCTCGCGGTGGGCTTCGCCCGGGCTGTCCGCCAGGAGCCGGGCGCCCGTGGTACGGACGCGCTCGGACCGGGTGGACCGGTGGAACAGGGTGATCGGCAGCGCGCCGGCGACCGCGCGCACGCGGTAGGCCCAGCGGGCGACGTCGTCGTCGGCGTCGTGGCTGCCCGCGACGACGACGGCGTCGGGGCGGAAGGCGGTGAGCAGGTCCCCGAGGCCGCTGATGCCGCTGATGGGCAGCGTCAGGACCTTGGTGCCGGCCCGCGACAGGAAGAGCTCCAGCGCGCGCATGTAGAGGGCGTCGATCTCGAGGTCGTCCGGCGAGGCGTTGCCGACGAGGACCGACACCGAGCGCGTGGGCGGCGGTGCCAGCCGCTGGGCGCGCTGCAGCCAGTCGCCGGCCCAGCGCGCCGCGAAGGCCCAGGGCGCGGAGTCGTAGCCGTGGCGCTCGCCGAGCTCGACGAGCGACGGGAGCAGCACCTCCTCGACGGAGCGCTCGACGGACCGCAGGGCCAGCGCGGCCTCCATGGCGGCGTCGGCGCGGTCGAGCTCGAAGGAGTTCAGGGAACCGACGAGGATGTGCGTGTCGGCCCGCAGCGCCTCACGCGCGCGGGAGATCGCCGAGGAGATCGACAGCCCCTCCTGGAGGGCGTCGCGGAGCGCCGCGACCTCGCCGTGCGTGTACAGGCGGTGCTTCCCGGGCGACCGCTGCGGCTTGGGATAGCCGAACCGCCGCTCCCACGCGCGCAGCGTGTTGGGCGACACGTTGAGAAGAGTTGCGGCTTCAGACGTTTTTAACGTACGCACGGATCGCTTACGGCAGCAAAGTTCTACATTCTGTGTGCACCAAGTTCCGGAACTGCACGGACTTGGTAGGACATATCCGTGCAAAAGCTCCCGGCTTGCGATAGCTTCGCAGCTTCGTAGCGCTCGCAGTTCCCCGTTCCCCCCTCGTTCCCCCTGCAGGAGGCAAGTCAATGCCCGTCACCGGCCGTTAGTCCTGCTTCACTTCGCGGGTGACGCCGCGCCGCGGCGAGACCCGTGACCGTGTCCCCGAACACTCGCCGCTCGCAGACCGCCGCCGCCGTTGCGGCGGCGCTGCTGGTCGCGGCGCTCATCTGGTTCGCCGCGCTCGTCGACCTGACGAAGGTCGGCGACCCGCTGACCCTCTTCCTGATCGCGCTCGCGATCGCGGCCGAGGTGCTGTCGGTCCGCTTCGAGCGGCGGCTGAACATCAGCGGGACGGACACCTGCTACCTCGTCGCCCTGGCGCTGATCGGCACCGGGTCGGCCATCGTCGTCGCCGGCGCCGCGCTGTTGGCCAGCTACGTCGTCGAGCGCTACCGCACGCGCGCGCTGCTGATCAACCTCGCCGGGGTCTTCGTCCCGATCCTCATCGCCGGGACGGTCTTCGAGGCGATCAGCGCGCCCCATGCCTCCGGGGACGACGCGTTCCTGCCCGGCATCGCGATCGCCTCGATCCTGGCGCTCGGCCTCAACCTCGCGATCGTGCTGCCGCTCATGGCGCTGCTCGACGGCGTGCGCGTCAGGAGCCTCGCGCCCGCCCTCAGGACGATGGCCGGAGCGCTCATGTTCCAGGCGGCGTTCGTCGTGGCGTCGGCGGGCATCTACGCCCGCTTCGGCACCGAGGCGGGCATCGTCGCCGTGGTCCTGGTGCTGTCCTACGCGTACATGACCCGGCTCGTGCTGGTCTCCCGCGAGCGCACGCGCCAGTACGCGAACCTGTCGTGGGGGATCCTCTCCGGGCTCATCCGCACCCTCGACGTGCGCGACTCGCGCGCCGCGCGGCACTGCGCGGCCGTGGCGCGCTTCTCGCGCGACATCGCCAAGGCCGAGGGGCTCGGCGAGCGCGACCAGGAGCTCGCGCACACCGCCGGGCTGCTGCACGACATCGGCAAGTTCGCGCTCAGCGACCGCGTGATGGACGGCTCGACGGACCTGACCGACGAGGACTGGCAGGGGATACGCCGCCATCCCAGCATCGGCGCCGAGCTGCTCAAGGACATCGGGGTCTACGGGCCCGTCGCCGAGATCGTCGGCGCGCACCACGAGCGCATGGACGGCCGCGGCTACCCGCGCCGCCTGCCGGGCGAGGAGATCCCCGCGATCGCGCGGATCGTCGCGGTCGCCGAGGTGTACGACACGCTCACCGCGCCCGACACCTACCGCACGCCGATGAACTCCTTCGAGGCCCTCAACGAGCTGCGGCGCGTGGCCGGGACGCAGCTCGACGGGCACTTCGTCGAGGTGCTCGCCGAGGTCCTCGCGGGCCAGGGGACGGCCTACCGCCACGCCGACGAGGCGGACTTCGACGCCGAGCTCGACATCCAGCGGCGGATGAACGAGGCTGCGGCGACGTAGGAGAGACCGACCGCACGGCCCAGCGTCGGCGGCCCCGTAGCCGATCTGGCACGTAGGTCGGCGCCGGCGGGCCCGTAGGCGGGCGGCCACCTGACAAGGCCCGCCCGTCACGCCGCCTGCGGCGCGCCGACCACCGCCCAGCGCCGGCCGCCGAAGCGGGCGCCCATCGTCACCAGGCGGACGACCATGAGGACGTCGAGGCCGATCCACACGCCCACGACGCCCCAGCCGAAGTGCCCGGCCGCGAGCGCGATCGGGGCGAAGCAGCCAAGAGCGGCGAAGGCCATCGCGCCGGCGATGAAGCGGGTGTCGCCCGCCCCGATGAGGATGCCGTCCAGCGCGAAGACCACCGCGCCGATCGGCTGCATGAGCGCGAACAGCGGCCACAGGCGGTGGGCCTGCTCGAGGACCGCGGGGTCGCTGGTGAACGCGCGCGGCAGCACGCCGGAGAGCCCGAGCAGGAGGGCGCCGAAGGCGGTGCCCACCACCAGCGACCAGCCGATCATCCGGCGCGCCGCCGCGACGGCGGCCCCAGGATCGCCCGCGCCGAGCATCCGCCCCACGAGCACCTGGCCGGCGATCGCGATCGCGTCGAGCACGAGCGCCAGGAAGATGAAGAGCTGGAAGGCGACCTGGTGGGCGGCCAGCGCCGGCGCGCTGACGCGGGCGAGGACCGCCGAGGCAAGCGTGAACGCGCCGAGCAGCGCGCCCGTGCGGATCAGCAGGTCCCCGGCCATCCGCCCGAGGGCGCGCAGCCGGGCCGCGTCGGGGCGCCGCGAGCGCGCGGGCGCCCGCAGGAGCAGCGCGGCGAAGGCGGCGCCCATCCCGAGCTGGGCGACCACCGTGCCGAGGGCCGATCCGTCGAGGCCGGTCCCCAGGCCGTAGACGAGCACGACCTCGAGGACGACGTTGGCGGCGTTGGCGGCGATCAGGATCACCAGCGGCGTGCGCAGGTCCGAGATGCCGCGCAGGTAGCCCTGCCCGGCCAGCGCGATCAGCGCGCAGGGCAGCCCCAGCGCGCCGATGCGCAGGTAGCGCGCCGCGAGGCGCGCCGCTTCGCCGTCGCCGCCGAGCAGCGCGGTGATCGGATGGGCGAAGCCGGCGCAGAGGGCCGCGAGCACGAGGCCCACGCCGACGGCGAGCCACAGCGCCTGGGCGGCGATCTCCCCGGCACGGGCCTCGAAGCCCGCGCCGTGCAGCCGCGCGACCTGCGCCGTCGTGCCGTAGGCGAGGAAGTTGCAGACGCCCACGATGCCGCTCAGGACGGTCGCCGCGAGCGCCAGGGCGGCGAGCTGGGGCGTCCCCAGGTGGCCGACGATCGCGGTGTCGGCGAGCAGGTACAGCGGCTCGGCGGCCAGCGCGCCGAGCGCCGGGAGCGCCAGCAGCACGATCTGGCGGTCGTAGGGCGAGTGGCGCACGCGCCCGACTCTACGATGGGGGCATGGCGCGATGGCTCGCGGCGGTCGGCTGCGTGGCGGCAGCATGGGGCGCGGCGGGCTGCGGGGCGGGGCCGACGCCGCTCGCGGACGGCTGCAGCGACCCGGGGCCGGTCGAGCGGGCGCTCGCGCAGGCGCCGCGCGCGGCGCGCCTGGCCGACGGCACCCCGCTGTCGCGCTGCGTGGCCGACGGCCAGGACGACGCGGACATGCAGAGCGTGGGCCTGGCCTACACCGCGGTCGCCGACCGCCTGCGCGACCGGGCGCAGGCCGGCGACGGGGCGGCCGCGCTGCGGCTCGGCTACCTGATCGGCGCCACGCGCCGGGGGGCGAAGCGCACCGACGGCGTCATGGCCGAGCTGCAGCGCCGCATCGAGCTCGTGGGCGGCCGGCTGCTCGACCGCGTCCCGGCGACGACGGCGCATGCGCTGCGGCGCGGCCTGCGCGCCGGGGAGGCGGGCGGGTGAAGCTGCGCCTGTTCCATCACCGCGACGGCGCGCGCATCGCCTACCGCGAGGCGGGCGCGGGCCCCGGCCTCGTGCTGCTGCACTCCGCGATGCTCACCCACCGCGAGTGGGAGCCGGCGGTCGAGCACCTCACGCACCGCTACCGCCTGGTGCTCCCCGACCTGCCGCTGCACGGCGACAGCGAGGACCGGCCGCGCCACCCCTACACGCTCGACTGGTTCGCCGAGGTGATCGCGGCATTCTGCACGGAGACCTGCGGCCCGCGCCCGCTCGTCGCCGGCCACGGCATCGGCGCCGAGATCCTGCTGCGCGCGGTGACCACGCGGCGCCTCACGCCGTCGCGGATGGTGCTGATGCCGACGCGCCTGCACTGCCCGCCGGTCGACCTCCCGCGGCGGCGGGCGTGGCGGGTGGCCGCGCGCGCGGCGGCGATCCCCGGGCTGGACCGCGCGCTCAGCCACGGGGCCCGGGTCGTCTTCCGGCCGGACTTCGGATTGGGCCTGACCGCCCGCGGCAACCCGGAGGCGCGGGACCTGTTCCGCCACGCGTTCGCCGACGTCGGCGGCAACGCGAACCTCGCGCGGAGCTGGGCGCGCTTCGCCAAGCGCTGGCCCACCGAGCCGTCCCGCGAGCTGCTCGAGGCCTACCCGCACCTCGACCTGCCGGTGCTGCTGCTGTGGGCCGACGAGGACCGCATGCACCCGCTCGCGTGCGCCGAGGAGGCCCTCGACCTCCTGCCCGAGGGCCAGCTGCGCGTGCTGTCCGGGACCGGGTACCTCATCGCCTACGACGACCCGGTCGGGGTCGCGCGAGAGCTCAGCGCGTTCTGCGGCTGAATAGTCTGCCGGGCATGGCTCCCAAGAAGACCCTCTACGGCGGCGAGACCAAGAAGGCCGTCGACAACTTCCCGATCTCCGGCGAGCCCGTGCCCGCCGCGGTGGTCCACTGGCTCGGGCGCATCAAGGGCGCCGCGGCCCGCGTCAACGGCGAGCTCGGGCTGCTCGACAGCGGCCTGGCGGCCAAGATCGCCGCCGCCGCCGACGAGGTCGCCGCGGGGACGCACGACGCGCAGTTCCCGATCGACGTCTTCCAGACCGGCTCGGGCACCTCGTCGAACATGAACGCCAACGAGGTGATCGCCGCGCTCTCCGGCGCGCATCCCAACGACGACGTCAACTACGGGCAGTCCTCCAACGACGTCTTCCCGTCGGCCGTCCACCTCGCGGCCCTGGACGAGGCGACCAACCGGCTGCTGCCCGCGCTGCGCCAGCTCGAGCGCTCCTTCGCGCGCAAGCAGAAGGCGTTCAAGGACGTCGTGAAGTCCGGCCGCACGCACCTCATGGACGCCGTCCCGGTGACGCTCGGGCAGGAGTTCGGCGGCTACGCCGCGCAGATGGCGCTCGGCCGCGAGCGCATCGAGTCGGCCCTCGCGCACGTCGGCCAGATCCCGCTCGGCGGCACCGCGACCGGCACCGGCCTGAACACCCATCCGCGCTTCGCCGAGAAGGTCCGCGCCCAGCTGCGCAAGGACGCGAAGCTCAAGGCGATCGCGCCGCCGCTGGACCGCTTCGAGGCGCAGGCCAACCGCGACGCACTGGTCGAGCTGTCGGGCGCGCTGAAGGTCGTCGCCGTCTCGCTGACCAAGATCGCCCAGGACCTCGCGCTGATGGGCTCCGGCCCGCGCGCGGGCATCGGCGAGCTCGTGCTGCCCGAGCTGCAGAAGGGCTCGTCGATCATGCCCGGCAAGGTCAACCCCGTCCTGCCCGAGGTCGTGCTGCAGGTCTGCGCGCAGGTCATCGGCAACGACGCCGCGATCACGATCGGCGGCATGCAGGGCCAGTTCGAGCTCAACGTGCGCATCCCGCTGATCGCGCGCAACCTGCTGCAGTCGATCGCGCTGCTCAGCACGACGTCGGTCGCCTTCGCCGAGAAGTGCGTCGACGGCGTGAAGGCCAACCGGGAGGGGACGCGGCGCTCCGCGGAGTCCACGCTGGCCACGGCCACCGCGCTGAACCTCGAGATCGGCTACGACAAGGCGACGGCGATCGTCAAGGAGGCCGCCGCGAGCGGCCGGATGCTGCGCGACGTGGCGCTCGAGCAGGGCGTCGCGCCGGACGTCTACGACAAGGCCATCGACCTGCGCCGGATCGCCGCCGGCAACGCGGCGGCGTAAGCGCCCGGCCGCCGGCCGTTCAGCGCGCGTCGCCGACGCGGGCGAACGCGTCGCGCACCACGGCGACCGCCGGCTTGGGGCGGTTGCCGTAGGTCCACAGGCCCTTCTGGTTGAGGCCGCGGACGAGCTTGATGCCCGGGACCTGCGAGCGGATCGAGCCGCCCGCGAAGCGCGGGGAGACCGCGAAGTCGCGCAGGTTCCAGACGAGCATGCCGCTCAGGCCCGGGATCCGGCGGTAGGTGTCGATGTGGCGGCGCAGCAGGTCGGCCTGGAAGTCGAAGCCGCCCGGCTCGTGCGTCGGGTTGCGGCCGTTGGACTCGGCGCCGAACTCGGTGACGATCAGCACCTTGCCGGGGAAGACCCGCTTGAACAGCGCGATGTGCGAGCGCATCGCCTGCCGCAACGCGGAGGGGCTGTCCCCGTTGTCCTCATACCAGCCGATGTAGTTCGTGTCGCCGATCGCGTCGATGTGGCGGTACATCAGCCCGCCGGCCTTCTTGGGCGGGTGCGCCCCCCACACGTCGAGGCCGACCAGGCGCCCCGGGTCGCGCCGGTGCAGCTCCTTGGCCATGTCGTCGATGTAGCTCGCCTGGCCGCCGGGGTGCCCGTCGCCCGCCACCTCGTTGGCGAGGTTCCAGGCGAAGATGCTCGGGTGGGTCTGGGCCTGCGCGAGCGTCGTGCGCACGCGCCGGCGGGCCTGCTCGCGCAGCCGCCGCGTCTTGGACGTCCACGAGCCGGGCGCGTCGACCGGGCCGACCCCCTGCCAGAGCAGGATGCCGGCGGCATCCAGGCGCTCCAGCAGCGCGGGGCTGACCGGGTGCTGGGAGCGCGTGGCGTTGGCGCCGATCGCCTTCAGGTCGTCGACGAGGAGGTCCATGTCCGCGCCGGTCAGCGCGTCGCCGCGGCCCTTGGCGTCCTCGTGGATGGACGCGCCGCGCAGGATGATCGGCTTGCCGTTGAGCAGCAGCTCGGTCCCGTGGCGCGAGATCTCGCGCAGGCCGGTGCGGGTCGTGTAGCCGGACTCGCCGGGGACCTGGAGCTGCAGGTCGTAGAGGTTGGGCGAGCCCGGCGCCCACAGCGCCGCGTCCGGCACGTCCACGGACGTCGCCACCCGCTGGTCGCCGCCGGCGGGCACGGTCACCGGCGGGAAGTCGAGCGGGTAGCTCGCCGCGCCGTGCGCGAGCGAGCCGTGGACCGTGATCGCGCGCGTCGCCGCGCGGTTGTGGATCACGACGCTGACGTCGACATGCGCGGTGCTGCCGGCCAGGCGCGTGCGCACCGAGGGCGACTTGAGGTCGCTGGCGGTCAGCGGGCGGATCGTCACCTCGCGGTTGATCCCGCCGAAGTTGAACCACGTGCGGTGCCAGCCCTCGATCTTCATGCGCTCCGGGTCGCGCCAGTCCGCCCGGACCACCAGCCGGTGGGAGCGGCCGGCCGACAGCGTCGCGTCGAGCTCGAAGGGCAGGTACTCGCCCGTGTGGTCGCCGAGCTTCTTGCCGTCGATCCACACCGACGCGCGGTGGTTGACCGACTCGAAGCGGATCGCGTACTGGCCGTCCCGGGGGACCGAGAAGGTCGTCCGGTACCAGCCGACGCTGCCCTGCATCGAGCGCATGCCGGCCTGCCCGGTGATGCGGTCGGCGTTGGGGACGTCGGGCACCGCGATCGTCGAGCCGTCGAAGGCGCCGGCCTGCCACGCCTTGGTGGCCGCGCGGGTCGTGCGGTCGCCGCGCA
>JAICJK010000652.1 GCA_025928415.1 Solirubrobacteraceae bacterium
CTTCGCCGACCGCGCCGGCCGCCCCGTGCTGCGCGAGCGGCCCGGCGCCCGGCGCAGCCTGCGCCTGCGCCCGCCGCCCGCGCCGCTCGCCCCGGGCTACGGGCCGCCCCTGCAGGGCACCCTCTACGCGCCGCTCGCGTTCACCGTCGGCAGCGAGCGGATCACGACCCAGGAGCGCGGCACGTGGGCGGGCAACCTGCTGGCCGCCGTGCGCACCGGGACCGTCTACCGGGCGCGCGCCGTGCGCTCGGCGCGGCGGCGCGCCGACGGCGGGGTGCGGATGGTCGTCTCCACCACGGATCCGTCCGGGCGCGTGCTGATCGTCACCGTCGCCCCCGGCCGCGGCGGCGCGCTGCGCGTGCGCGCCCGCCCGTCCCCGAGCGCCGGCGTCGTCGGCATGGCCGACACGTTCACGGCGGCGGCGGGCGAGGCCTTCCACGGCTTCGGCGGCGTCCACTCCGGGATCGACCAGCGCGGCGCGTCGTTCTACGGGTGGGCGCAGGAGGAGAACCTCGACGCCGGCCCGTTCGGGGTGCCGGGCGCCGCGTCCGGGACGCTGCTGTACCCCAACGGCCCGCAGGCCGCCTACTACCCGCAGCCCTCGTTCGTCTCCTCGCGCGGCTACGGCTTCCTGCTCGACCGCCCGGAGCTCGCGCGCTGGCGCCTGGCCCCGCGCCAGGCACCGGGCGCCTGGCAGGCCGACGTCTCCGCCGCCCGCCTGGACTACGTCGTCGCGCCAGGCGCGCCGGCGCGGGCGGTGCGGACGCTCACCGCGATCACCGGGCGCCAGCCCGTCCCGCCGCGGTGGGCGATCGGCGCGACGCTCGACCGCGCGACCGCGCTGGGCGAGACCGCCGCGACCTACGCGGCGAAGGTCCGCCGTGACCTGCGCGACATCGACCGCCACCACGTGCGGCTGCGCGCCTACCGCATCGAGGGCTGGGGCATCCTGCCCCGGGCCACGGTCCGCTCGCTGATCGCGGCGCTGCACCGGCGCGGGATCCACGCGCTGGTCTACCTGCGCGCGTTCGTCGCCGATGACGCCGCCGGGACCGAGCCGGCGAGCCTCTATCGATACGCCACCGCCCACGGGCTCGTCGCGCGGACCGCGGCGGGCGCCCCCTATGAGTTCGGCGACTCGTTCGGCGGCACGGCGGCGCTCGTCGACTTCACCGCGCCCGCCGCGCGGGCCTGGTGGGCGCGCCGCGTCCGCGCCGCCCTGGACCTGGGCGCCGACGGCTTCATGCAGGACTTCGGCGAGGAGGTCATGCCCGGCATGGTCTTCCACGACGGCCGGCGCGGCCTGGCGCTGCACAACGCCTACGCGACCCTCTACACCCGCACGACCCGCCGCGTCCTGACCGCCTACGAGCGCGCGCACCCCGGACGGCGGACGTTCTTCTTCACGCGCGCCGGCGGGGTCGGCCGGCCGGGCTCGGCGGCCTACGAGGGCGGCAACTTCCCCGGCGACGAGACGACGGACTGGACGCGGTCCTCCGGCATCGCCTCGGTCGTGCCGGACATGCTCAACCGGGCGGTGGGCGGCGCCTTCGGCCTGTCGACCGACATCGGCGGCTACTTCGACCTGCGCTCGCCGCCGACGACC
>JAICJK010000217.1 GCA_025928415.1 Solirubrobacteraceae bacterium
CTGCGGTCACCCCACCACAGCGCGCGGATCGTGTCGCTGGACGCCAGCGCGGCGGAGAAGATCCCCGGCGTCCACGCGGTCGTGACAGCGCAGGACGTTCCGCACAACGTCTACGGCCACCTCGAGGCGCTCGGCGTCCCGGCCGACGAGCCGCTGCTCGCCGACGGCGAGGTCCGCTGGAAGGGCCAGCCGGTCGCCGCGGTCGCCGCGGAGTCCGAGGCCATCGCGCTCGCGGCGCTCGACGCCATCAAGGTGGAGTACGAGGAGCGCGAGCCGATCTTCGACATCCGCGTCGCCGCGGATCCAGACGCCCCCGAGTTCCACCAGTGGGGCGCGCTGTATCCGCACTTCGGCCCGCACAACCACCGCCGCGTCCGCAAGGGCGACGTCGACTGGGCGTTCGAGGAGGCCGACCTCATCGTCGAGGGCGTCTACCGCCCGCAGGCGATCGAGCACGTGCCGATGGAGACCCAGGTCGCGCTGGTCGTCCCCGAGGCGAGCGGCCGCCTGACCATCTACTCCTGCACCCAGGCGATGTACTTCTCGATGGGCGTCGTCGCCGCGCACCTGCAGTGGCCGCTGAGCAAGCTCAAGCTCGTCGGCGGCACGGTCGGCGGCGGCTTCGGCGGCAAGGTCGACACCGCCACCGACACGATCTGCGCGCTGCTGGCCATCAAGGCCAACCGCCCGGTGAAGTGGCGCTTCACGCGCGAGGAGGAGTTCCTGTGCTCCTCGACGCGCGCGCCGTGGCACATCGAGCTGAAGGACGCGGTGACCAAGGACGGCTGGATCCTCGGCCGGCGCACGCTGACGCTGCACGACGCGGGCGCCTACTCGCGGTTCTCGCCCTACGGGGTCACCAAGCACGCCTTCCACCACACCGGGGCGTACACGATCCCGAACGTGCGCTTCGACGGGTTCGTCGTGTACTCCAACCGCGTGCCGACGACCGCGATGCGCGGCTTCGGGGTGACCTCGGTCTCGCTGGCGACCGAGATGCACCTCGACCGGATCGCCGATCAGCTCGGCATGGACCCGCTCGAGCTGCGCCTGAAGAACGCCAACCGCGTCGGCGACACGACCGGCAACCGGGTGGTCATGCACGACCCGTCCACGGTCGTCGTGACGCTCGCCGCCGCCGACGCCGCGGGCTACGAGCTCGGCGAGGAGTACCGGTCGATGACGGCCGCGCGCCGCTCGGGCGACCTGCTGCCCGAGCACCTCGTCGCCCAGCAGGCGCCCGAGGGCGCCCACCTGGCGACCTACGACCCGACGATCACCAACGGAGGTGGGCACTGATGGCCAAGCGCCGAGGCCGCGGGTTCGCCGCGATCGAGTACCCGACGGGCATGAACCAGAACGGGGACCCGTCGCAGGCCTGGATCAAGCTCAAGCCGGACGGCAGCGTCGACGTGTTCGCCGGCACGGTCGACATCGGCCAGGGCTCGAAGACCGTCCACACCCAGATCGTGGCGGACACGCTCGGCGTGCCCTACGAGTCGGTGACGATGGACAACTCCAACACGGACTCCTCCGCGGTGTGCACGGGCACCTTCGCCTCGCGCGGGACGTTCATCGGCGGCAACGCGGTTCGCTTCGCGGCCGAGAAGACCAAGGAGCGGATCCTCGACATCGCCTCCAAGGAGCTCGAGATCAGCCCGGACGACCTCGAGATCGCCGACGGCGACGTGATGGCCAAGGGTGCGCCGGACCGCAGGATGTCCGTGGCCGACGTGGCCGGCGCGGCCACCTACCAGTACGGCGAGCTCATCTCGGGCCAGGGCACCGCGCTCAAGCCGCTGGCCGAGGTCAACGACGACGACGGCTCGGTGACCGCCGAGCCGCATTCGGCGATCTCCTACGCCGCCTGCGTCATCGACGTCGAGGTCGACGACGAGACCGGCGAGACCACGGTGCTGAAGATGATGCAGGTCTACGACGTGGGCCGGGCGATCAACCCGACGCTCGTCGAGGGGCAGATCGAGGGCGGCGCGATGATGGGCCTCGGGCTCGGCCTGCTCGAGGCCTCCTACCCCTACTACCCCTCCGCCGAGCATCGCGGCGAGCAGTTCGGCTCCTACCTGGCGCCCTCGCTCGAGGACTTCCCCGAGATCGAGAACGTCATCCTGGAGAACCCGTCGGTCGACGGGCCGTTCGGCGCCAAGGCGATCGGCGAGATGGCCAACAACGCCCAGCCGCCGGCGATCGCCGCGGCGATCCACGACGCCGTCGGGGTCTGGGTGACCGAGATGCCGGCCACCCCGGAGCGCGTGCTGCGCGCCCTGGAGGAGAAGCCGGAGCCCCGCCGCGAGGGCAAGCGCGTGATCTACGACGAGGAGATCTCGGTCGGCGCGGTCAGCGCGGACGGCGGCCAGGCCTACTGGGGCGTCGATGCCTGACGGCTCGGCGCCCGCCGGCGCGTCGCCGTTTCGCACCTGGAACGGCGTCGAGTCCTTCGAGTTCGTCGACGGCGTGCGCCTGCACGCCGTCGGCGGCGACCAGGTCCTGCTGTGCCGGGTGCGCTACGAGCCCGGCAAGCAGGTGCCGCGCCACGCGCACGAGCACACCGAGCAGCTCATGGCCGTCGTCGAGGGCGCGGTGACGATGACGATCGGCGACGAGACCCGCGAGCTCGGCCCGGGCGACGTGGTCTGCGTCAACCGCGGGATCGAGCACGAGCTGTACTCCGAGGGCGGCGTGACGTTCTTCGAGGCGCTCGCCCCGGTGCCGCTCGACCACGTGCCCGACCGGGCCCGCGACCTCGTGCTCGCCGAGGGCGGCGCGACCCACGTGGCGCGCTGAGCCGTGGGCGCCTTCGACGGCAGGACCGCGCTGGTCACCGGCGGGGCCAGCGGCATCGGCGCCGCGGCCGCGGCGCTGCTGCACGAGCGCGGGGCGCAGGTCGCCGCGTTCGACCTCGATCCGTCGGGCGCGCCGGTGGGCGTGCTGGGCGTGCAGGGCGACGCCACGGACTCTCGCGCGGTCGACGACGCGGTGGCGCGGGTCGAGCGCGAGCTCGGGCCGCTCGACGCCGTGGTCTGCTGCGCGGGGACGGGCGGCGACTCGCTGCACACGGTCGACATCAGCGACGAGGAGTGGCGCCGCGTCTTCGCGCTCAACAGCGACGGCGTCTTCTACTTCAACCGCGCGGCGGCCCGCGTGATGGTCCCGCGCGGGGCGGGGCGGATCGTGAACATCGCCTCGATCGCCGGCAAGGAGGGCAACCCGATGGCGGCCGCCTACTCCGCGAGCAAGGCCGCGGTGATCGGCATGACCAAGTCGTTCGGCAAGGACCTCGCGACCACCGGCGTGCTCGTCAACTGCATCGCCCCGGCCGTCATCGCGACGCCGATCCTCGAGCAGCTCAGCCAGGAGCACGTGGACTACATGGTCGGGAAGATCCCGATGGGCCGCATGGGCCGCCCCGAGGAGGTGGCCGAGCTCATCGCCTTCCTGGCGAGCGACCGGATGACCTTCTCGACCGGCGCCACGTTCGACATCTCCGGCGGCCGGGCGGTGTTCTAATCCAGCGCGGCCGCGGGCGTCAGTCGAGCGTCTCGTAGAACGCGCGCTCGCGGCCCTCCGCGAGCGGGAACAGCTCGCCGGCGCCGAGCGTCTTGAAGTGCTCGGACTGCCCGTGGGCCTCGAAGGCGGCCTTGTCGCGGTACTGCTCGTAGAACGCGAACACGCGCGGGTCGTCGGGGTCCCGGTGGGCGATGTAGAGGTTGTTGCCCGGCTCCGCCCGCGAGGCCTCCACGAGCTTCGGGATGATCTCCGCGGCGCGGTCCTGCTCGCCCTCCCGGATGGTCAGGCGCACGATGAGGGTGAAGGCCATGTCAGCTCTCCTTGTGGACGGGGTTGGTGAGGGCGCCGAGGCCCTCGATCTCGACGGTGACCTCGTCGCCGTCCTGCAGCAGGACCTGCGGGTCGCGGGCGATGCCGACGCCCGCCGGCGTCCCGGTCGCGATGAGGTCGCCCGGCTCCAGCGTGATCGTGCGGCTGATGTGGGCGATGATCTCGGCGACCGAGAAGATCATGTTCGCCGTCGAGGAGTCCTGGAGCGTGCGGCCGTTGACGCGGCAGCGGATCGCCAGCGCCTGCGGGTCGGGGACCTCCTCGCGCGGCACGAGGCGCGGGCCGACGGGGCAGAACGTGTCGGGCGACTTGCCGCGCGTCCACTGGCCGTCGCCGAACTGGAGGTCGCGGGCGCTGACGTCGTTGACGCAGATGTACCCGCGGACCGCGTCCAGCGCGTCCCGCTCGGCCGCCCGGCGCGTGGTCCGGCCGATCACGACGCCGAGCTCGGCCTCGTAGTCGACCTGCTCGGACTCCGGGGGCAGCACGATCGCGTCGCCGTCGCCGATCAGCGTGTTGCCCCACTTCGCGAACAGCAGCGGCGCGGTGGGGGCCTCGGCGCCCGTCTCCTCGGCGTGGTCGCGGTAGTTCAGGCCGACGCAGATGATCTTGCCGGGGCGGTCTATCGATAATGGCACCGGCCGACCCTATCCGCGGCTGGTCCGCATGGCAACCTGGTTGACTTGGAGTCTGTTGATGCTTCGACCGTCGATGCGAGAGTGCGTGGCCGTGGATGCCGGGGGCCATCGGCCGGCCCGATCCATGCTGGTGGCCTTGATGGGCCGGCCTATGGTCATCCGGCGCCGCGGACGCGTGCTCTCGTGCGGCGGGAAAACGTCAACAGGCTCCTAGGCCCGTCGATGACCGTCCGGCTGCCGCGCCCGCTGCTGTGGGGACCCCGCTCGGGCGTCGCCGCGGCCCACCCCCTCGCCGTCAGCGCGGGGATGGAGACGCTGGGCGCGGGCGGCAACGCCGTCGACGCCGCGGTGGCCGCCGCGGCCGCGCTCGCGGTGGTCGCCCCGGACGGCTGCGGGCTCGGGGGCGACGCGCTGCTGCTCGTCGCGGCGCCCGGCCGCGCGCCCGTCGCCTACGTCGGCGGCGCCGCGCTGCCCGCGCGGCCGATCCTGCCGTTCACCGAGTACGGCCCCGCGAGCGCGGGCGTCCCCGGGGCGGTCGCCGCGTGGTGCGCGGTGCACGCCGACCACGGCCGCCTGCCACTGCCCGACGTCTTGGCGCCGGCCGCCGCGCTGGCCGCCGACGGCTTC